>NZ_JBHYIG010000008.1:55064-72286 GCF_042740015.1 Streptomyces sp. NPDC059037 | reverse complement strand
CCCCGGCCCCCCCCCCCCCCCCCCGACCGCGGCCGCGGCCACCAGGGCCCCGCCCCCGACGAGGGTCAGCGTGCTGTAGTCCTTGCTGCCACCGCCGACGCCGCCTCGGACGCCGAGCGCGGGCGCCGTCGCCGTCGCCGTCGACGAGATGGTCGGGGTGGAGCCGACCCTGACCGTCGAGGGACCGACCGTCGACCCGTCGTCGCACCGCACCATCACGGAATGGGTGCCGGTGGTGACGTTCGTCCAGGAAGCGCTGCCGTTGATCAGCGACGTCTGCCGCCCCGCGGCGAAGCTGGCCGCGGAGGGGCTCATCAGCGAGGCGATGCCGCTGGCGCAGTCTGTCGTGGTGGCCCGGACCGTCGAGCCGGTGGCGGTCACGGTGAGCCCCGGACCCGCCGCCGCCGGAGCGGCCAGTGCCAGCGGAAGAGCTGCGGCTGCGGCGGCGATGGTCAGTCCGGAGCGGACGGATATCTGAGTAGAACGCATGTGTCTGCCCTCCGGTGGCACGGGAGGCGGTACGTCCCATGCGCCGCCGGAGGTAGGGAAGCGCCCGTGCTACCTGCGGACGAGCCAACGTGCCATCGGCCGGGACCGCATGCGGACGGCCACCGGGCAGGTGACGGAATCCTTCGTACGGCCGACAGCCGACCCGACGTCACGACGGCCGGCCGGTGGTGACCGTCCGCTCGGCGGAGCAGCCGCCCCATGTCCCGTCGGGAAGCCTGGCCCTGAGCTTCACGCGATGGCGCTCGCCGGGCTCCTTTCCCACGTAGAAGCTGTGCGTGGCCTCGGTCCGGGGAGCCGTGCCGCCGAAGACCAGCGAGGTGGCGGCCTTGCCGTCCAGGTGGATCTGATACTCCGACACGGCGCCGCCGGTGCGGGGCGGCGTCCACGACAGATCGATGTAGTACGCCCCGCCCGCGCGGTGCGTCGTCGCGCGGAAGTCCGTCGGCGCCGTGCCCCGCCCGTCGTCCCGGCCGGGCGCGGTGGTGAGGCGCACGGCCCGGCTCGCGGGCGAGAAGTTGTCGGCCGCGTCGCGCGCCCGGACGGTGAAGGTGTACGTGGTGGACGGCCTCAGGCCCGTGACGTCCACCATGTGCGTGCCGCCCGGCACGCGCTCGACCCGGGTGGCGCCGCGGTACACGTCGTAGCCGGTGACCCCGGTGTCGTCCGTGGCCCGGTTCCACATGACGTGGGCGGTGGTGGCGCTGCCCGACTGGACGGTGACGCCGCGCGGGGCGGCAGGGGGCGCCGCGTCCTTCGACTCGCTCGGGTCGTCCTGCCAGGCGCAGGAGCTGAGGGCGCAGGCGGCGATGACGGCGATGAGTGCGGTCAGGTGGGGGGTCCGTCGCATGGGTGTGCCTTCCACTGGGACGGCATTGGTCCGGACCTATTGGACACAGTTGGCGGGGGCACATCAAGAGGCCCGCGTGCACCGTCCGGACCCTGAGCGGTGGCCGGGACGTACGAGCCGGGACAGATTGGGACTTCCGCGTCCCCTCAGGGAAGGTCCTTTCTCGTGCGTACCAGAACGGCGGCGCTCGCCGTCGCCGCCGGAGCCACTCTGCTGTCCCCCGCTTCACTGCCCGCGACGGCGCAGGAACAGGGCGAGCCGAACCCCAAGCCACCGCATGTCAGGGAGAGTTCACCGGGAGGGGACGCGCCGCGCGAGAGCCTGGCACGCGAAGGCTCCGCGAGCGCCGCCGCCCTGCTCGCCAAGGCCGGTTCGTGCCGGCAGATCTCCCGCGGCAAGTACCGCAGCGACGACGGCGCCCCGGCGGACATCCCCGTCTGCGGCAAACGCGATGCCGTGTTCTGGAAGGCCGACATGGACATCGACTGCGACGGACGGCCCGGCAAGGTCTGCAACCGCCGCAGCGACCCCCTCTTCATCCACGCCACCGCCTTCCAGCAGTCCGACGGCCGTCAGCTGGACGCCGAACACCTCCCGTACGTCGTCGTGCCGGGCGCGAGCCGCCGCTGGAACCACGCGGCGCACGGCATCGACGGCGGCTCCGTCGCCGCCGTGATCCACCGGGACAAGGTCCTGTACGCGGTGGTCGGCGACACCGGCCCCACCGATCTGATCGGCGAGGCGTCCTACGCGGCGGCCAGGGCGCTCGGCATCCGGGCCGACCCCAAGTCCGGCGGCGCGAGCGGCGACGTCACCTACATCGTCTTCAAGGGGCGCGGCGCCTCCCCCATCGAGAACCACCGGGCCGCGGTCTCCCGTGGCGACGCGCTGGCCCGGCAGTTCCTCCGTCAGAACTGAGGCGGCGAGAGCAGCGGCTCACACCTTCCGATACGCGTACGCCTCCGCTGCCGCCGCCTCCACGGCGGCGATGTCGGCGCCCGCCGACGCGGTCACCACGGCCGCGACCGCGCCCTCCACGAACGGGGCGTCCACCAGGCGGGCGCCGTCCGGGAGTTCATCGCCCTCCGCGAGCAGCGCCTTCACGGTGAGGACCGCACTGCCCAGGTCGGTGAGGATCGCGACGCCCGCGCCGCGGTCGACCCGCGCGGCGGCCGCGGAGATCAGCTCGGCGCTGGTGCCGAGGCCGCCGTCGTCGGTGCCGCCCGCACCCGCGACGGGGGCGGTCGTGCCGCCGCCCGCGAGCCCGGCGGCCAGCGCGGCGACCGCGTCGGCGACGGGCCCGCTGTGCGAGACGAGGACGATGCCGACCAGCTTGTCGTCACTCATCGCGCGGCCCCCTCGCCGCCGGCGGCCTCGGCGAGCGCGTCGAAGAGCAGCGCCGACGACGTCGCGCCGGGATCCTGATGCCCGATGCTGCGCTCGCCCAGATAGCTCGCCCGGCCCTTGCGCGCCTGCAGCGGCGTGGTGGCGAGCGCGCCCTCGTTCGCGGCGGCCCGCGCCGCCGCGAAGGACTCCCCGAGCGCGTCGACCGCCGGGACCAGGGCGTCCAGCATCGTCTTGTCGCCGGGCGCCGCGCCGCCGAGCGCGCCGACGGCGTCGACACCCGTACGGAACGCGTCGGCGAACTGCTGCTCGCTGACCTCGGCGGCGTCGCCGAGCGCCTTGCCGGTACGCCGAAGCAGCGTGCCGTACAGCGGCCCCGACGCGCCGCCCACGGTCGAGATCAGCGTCCGCCCGGCCAGCATCAGGACGGCCCCCGGCGTGGCGGGCTCCTCCTTCTCCAGGGCGGTCAGCACGGAGGCGAACCCCCGCTGCATGTTGCTGCCGTGGTCGGCGTCACCGATCGGCGAGTCGAGCTCGGTGAGCCGCTCCGCCTCCCGGTCGACGAGAGCGGCGGCCGAGGTCAGCCAGCGGCGGAAGAATGCGGCGTCGAGCACGGAATCTCCTTGCGCGGTAGGGCGATTGACTACGAGACGTACGAGTGGACTGCGAGGTGTACGAGCCGGTCACTGGGGTCAGGCACCCCAGCGCAGCCCGGGGGTGCGCACCGGCGCGTTCCACAGCCGCAGCAGCTCCTCGTCGACCTGACACAGGGTCACGGACGCCCCGGCCATGTCCAGCGAGGTCACGTAGTTGCCGACCAGGGTGTGTGCCACGACGACATCCCGCTCGGCAAGGACCCGCTGCACCTCGGTGTTGAACCCGTACAACTCGAGGAGGGGTGTGGCACCCATCCCGTTCACGAGCACGAGCACGGGATTGCGCGGGCGCAGATCCTCCAGCACGGCGTCCACGGAGAAGTCCGCGATCTCGCGCGAGGTCATCATCGGGCGCCGCTCACGCCCCGGCTCACCATGGATCCCGACCCCCAACTCCAGCTCGCCGGGCGGCAGATCGAAGGTGGGACTCCCCTTGGCGGGCGTGGCACAAGCACTCAAGGCGACCCCGAAGCTCCGGGAGTTCTCATTGACCTGACGGGCGATCGCCTCGACCCGCTCCAGGGGCATTCCCTCGTCGGCCGCGGCACCGGCGATCTTCTCCACGTACAGCGTCGCGCCGGTACCGCGCCGCCCCGCCGTGTACAGGCTGTCGGTGACGGCGACGTCGTCATTGACGAGCACCTTGGCGACCTGGATGCCCTCGTCCTCGGCGAGCTCGGCCGCCATGTCGAAGTTGAGGACGTCTCCCGTGTAGTTCTTCACGATGAACAGCACGCCCGCCCCGCTGTCCACGGCGGCCGCCGCCCGCACCATCTGGTCCGGCACGGGCGAGGTGAACACCTCACCGGGACACGCGGCCGACAGCATGCCAGGACCCACGAACCCGCCGTGCAGCGGCTCGTGCCCGGATCCCCCGCCGGAGACGAGGGCGACCTTCCCGGCGACGGGAGCGTCCCTGCGCACGATGACGCGATGCTCCACGTCGACGGTCAGCTCCGGATGCGCGGCGGCCATCCCCCGCAACGCGTCCGCGACGACTGTCTCCGCAACGTTGATCAGCATCTTCATGGGTGCCTCCTGGTGGTCGGCTGGGCGTTGCTGAGCTTTGCAAACCTGAGGTCATTATCGAGGGAACGGCGTCCAGCGGCGCGGGCTGTGGTCGAACTGTTCGGCCCTGGTGCTGTCCGCTCTCCGCGGTTGCCTGAGGGGCGGTGGGGTCGCCGCGTAGGGGCAGCTGCCCTGCCTGGTGAACCCAGGGCGCCGCGCCTCGCGCACGTTCAAGAAGTCTGAGTGGGGGAGAGCGTGGCGGAGCCGCTCAGGCTTCTTCGTCGGGTGATGGACGCAACCCCGTCAGGGTGACCGCGACGAGTCGGCGGACCGCGGCCTTGGACGGCAAGCCACCGGCCGCCGCCAGGGCGTGCAGGCAGTAGCCCGCGAGCTCCTCGGGTGCGACATCGTCCCGCACGTCGCCGGACCGCGCGGCCTCGGTCAGCAGGTCGCGGACGAGCTCGCTCAGGTGCTTGTGTGCGCGGTCGAGGTGCTCGCCCCGGTGCACGAGCGCCGCGAGTTCGGTGCCGTGGGGGCGCGCATGGGTCATGAGCGCATACGTCTCGAGCACCGCTTCGAGTCGCTTGCCCGGATCGGCGGCTCGGTCGCGGACCTCGGTGAGATGTTCGAGGTGGCCGGAGACGAGGCGTTCGTGCCAGGCCGCCAGGATCGATTCGACGTCCGGGAAGTACTTGTAGAGCGTTGCGCGGCCGATGCCGGTGTCTTTGGCGATGCGCGACATCGTCACCGACGTCAATCCGTGCTCGGCCACCAGCCGGGCAGTGGTGTCCAGGGGCGCGTCGCGCACGGCGCGGCGATGCTCAGGGGCGCGACGAGCCCTGATGACTTGTACGCCGACCCGCCGCCGTGGGACATCGGTCGCCCTCAACCGGCATTCCTCGCCCTCGCCGAGACGGGAGCCATCAAGGGCCGGGTCCTCGACGTCGGCTGCGGAACCGGCGAGCATGTGCTGCTGGCCTCCGGCCTCGGTCTGGACGTCACCGGTGTCGACCTCGCCCCCAACGCCTTGCTCGCCGCCGAGGAGAAGGCCCGCGACCGAAACCGCACGGTGCGATTCCTCCGCCATGACGCCCGGCGGCTCGCTGAACTGCGCGAGTCCTTCGACACAGTGCTCGACTGCGGGCTCTTCCACGGCTTCGACGAGGTCGATCGAGCCTCGTACGTCGACGGCCTGGGAGCCGTGCACAAGGTCGCGCGGAACGAGGTCGAAGACGCCTTCGCCGGCGGCTGGCAGGTCGACTCCATCGAGCCCAGCACGATCGACATCACCACCGACCCGCAGGGCATCCGTGCCTGGCTGGTCGGCCTCACCAGGATCTGAGGCACATCATGCCCATCGCGCAAGCTCACGTCGCGACCGAACGCCCCAGCCGATATCTCGTTCAGCCGTAGCCGTGGAAGCGGCCGACGCGGCGCTGATGGGGGAGGACCTGCGGCACCTTCCGCAGCTGCTCCGGCACGCCCGCCGTGCCCGCTCGCTGATGGTCCAGAACATCGTCATGTCGCTGGTCATCATCGCGGTGCTCGTCCCGCCGGCCGCGTTCGGCGTTCTCGGCCTGGCCATGGTCGTGTTCGTCCACGAACTGGCCGAGGTCGTGGTCATAGCCACGCTATCCGTGCCGCTCGGGCGACGCCGTTGCCGGGGGTGACGGCGGTGGCCACCGCCGCGCAGGAGACCTCCGGGATTCTGCCCGAGCCGGTGGACGAGGGCTGCTGCGACGCCTGCACGTCCGCCGCGCCGGTGGTCCGCGTCCCGCTGTCCCTGACGGAGGCCGTTCCTCGGTCGGCCGGTCGGCAGCGCGTGTCCCTGCCGCTGGTGGGCAGCGACAAGGACGCGTGCTGCGACGACGGTTGAGTCGATACGGGGGGAAGCCTGCCGTGGGTGTCTCTACGCGTGTCCCTACTTGCGGGGCGAGGCTCCGCGTTCCTTGAGCATGCGCGTCATCAGCCCCATCTCCGACTTCTGGCATCGACCATGCCCTGGGCCAGCCGCTGCTCCATGCCCACACCGCCCATGTGATGGTCGATCATCAGCTGCAGGTAGAAGATCTCCGCCTTCTTCCCCTTGAGCTCGCGCAGCTGGTCCAGTTCGGTGCCGGACGCCATCCCCGGCATCAGAGTGCTTCCGCATGTTCAGCACCGGCGACGACGGTCTGCTCTCCTTCCTTGCCTCCACGCAGATGGTGATCCTGCTGGCCGTCGGTGCTCTCGCCTTCGTCCTGTTCGCCGCGACGCACGTAATGCACTGGCGCGAGGATCGGGCGAGGGAGAGGGAGCGGTAGAGCGTCATCGCTGAGGTCATTTCATGGATCTGCTGAGGGAGGTGACGGAAGCGACCCTGTTGATTAGACAGGCCTCTATGTTGACTGCTGTCGAATCAGGGAGGAGTCTTGTATTCGTAAACGTCGATGTAGTGGAGGTGGGTCGTGGCTGAGCAGACTGGTGACCTTCGTGAGCAGGTTCGTGCCAACTACGCTGCGGCGGCGCTGCAGGTCGCCGAGGGTGGAACCGCTTGTTGCGGCTCGGAAGGCATCGAGATCGACGAGAGTTTCGGAGCGGGCCTGTACGCGGTCGAAGAGCGCGGCACGCTGCCCGCCGAGGCGGTTGCCGCATCGCTTGGGTGCGGCAACCCCCTTGCCGTGGCAGAGCTGCGCGAGGGCGAGCGTGTACTCGATCTGGGTTCGGGCGGCGGCATCGACGTGCTGCTGTCCGCACGCCGGGTCGGAGCGTCGGGCAAGGCGTACGGCCTCGACATGACCGAGGAGATGCTCGCTCTGGCGCTGGCCAATGCGAAGAAGGCGGGTGCCACCAATGTCGAGTTCCTCAAGGGTGCCATCGAGTCCGTCCCGCTGCCCGCGAACTCCATCGACGTGGTCATCTCCAACTGCGTGATCAACCTGTCGGTCGACAAACCCGCCGTGTTCGCCGAGATGTTCCGAGTGCTCGTTCCTGGTGGACGGATCGGTGTCTCCGACGTCGTGGCCGAGGATCACCTCACCGCTGAGCAGCGCGCCGAGCGCGGTGACTACGTCGGCTGTATCGCCGGGGCGCTGTCCGTCGCCGAATACAGGGCGGGCCTGGAGGCCGCGGGCTTCACGGAGATCGGCATCACGTCGACGCATCAGGTCGCCGACGGCATGCACTCCGCCATCGTGCGCGCCGTGAAGCCGACCACGGCCTCGGGTGGGCTGCCGCAAGCTGCGGCCGCTGCCGGGTCCGGGGCGTGTTGCGGGGACAGCGCACCGTGCTGTGGGTAGTCCATTGATGGTGTGCTGCAGCTGTCAGTAGTGGCAGGCAGCCCGTTCCTGGAAGAGGGTGAACCCGCGCTGCATCATCGCGACCGAGCGGCCCGTCGCCTGGCGGAGGAACTGGGTCGAGCCGGTGAATCGCACGAGCGGCAGCTGTCCCTGCTTCTCCACGACCGTGTGCTCGAGGGAGCCGAGCGTCCCGTAGGTGTCGCCGTGCGCGAGCGCGCTGCAGCCGCTCCAGATGACCTCGGCCTGGTCGGCGCCCCTGGCCGTCAGGGCGCCCGCCTCGCGCACGATGTACGCGGGTCAGGCGTGTCGTCGGGCCGAGCATCCACACCGCGCGGGCGCTGTTGTCGATGGCTCCCCGCAGGAGTGTGAACTGCCCGTGCGTATGCATCGTGATGGGTAGAGCGTCAACCGCGGTGCCCAGTAAGGGAAATGGGTTGGAGGCGGGCCAGGGCGGGCTCCACCCGGTAGCCGCAGCGTTGAGCCTTCACCGGTCAGCGGTCTCCGTCGTCCAGGGTGAGCTGTGCGCGATGGAACTCGAAGTGCTGGGTCGGATAGCGGTAGAGGTCCGCGACGGTCATGACGTCACGGAAGAACGGATCCCAGCGCGTGGGATAGGGCATGGCGAGCGCGAGGTCGGCCTCCCGCTCGGCGTCGAGCCGGTGGTGCAGGAAGGCGATGACGTGGTCGAACGCGGTGCCCATGCGGTGGCGTCCCAAGACCCTCGCACCGCCAACCGGGCCCAGGTGATTCACGACGTCGAAGGGCTTGGTCCCGGCGTTGAGGAGTCGGGCGAAGACCCGACCGACGCCGCGCGGCAGTCGTCCGAAGATCCGCAACAGGATCAGCAGCGGCCTGATCAGGATGTAGCCGAACAGCATGTGGAACAGCAGTTGCTCGTTGGTCCACCGGGTGCCCTCCGTGGGTCGGCGCGAGTCGGCCTCGTCGGCGTCATCGAGGAGCCGGTGGAACGTCGTGCGGGACCGCTCCAGCTCCTCGTGGATCGCCTGACGGTCCAGTGACGACTTGCCCATCGGGCTCACCGGCTCTCCGAGTTGCCCGTCCAGTCGGCTCAGCCCATGGTGCCGAGCATCTGCCCCATCGCGGCGACCACCGACGGCTCGACCCGGTAGTAGACCCAGGTGCCGCGCCGCTCGGAGGCGAGCAGACCCGCCTCCTTGAGCTTCTTCAGGTGATGGGAGACGGTCGGCTGGGAGACGCCGACATCGGAGATGTCACACACGCACGCCTCACCGCCCTCGTGCGAGGCGACCAGCGAGAACAGCCGCAGCCGTACCGGATCGCCGAGCGCCTTGAACATCGCGGCCGTCCGCACCGCCTCGTCGGCGGTGAGAGGGCGCTCGGTCAGGGGCGGGCAGCAGGGCTCGACGGCCGGCTCGAGCAGCGGCAACGCCTTCACGTTCGACATACGTCTATGTTGACACACATCGAATTAAAGGGCAGGGGGTGTTCCTCCGGTTCCCTCTCGGAGTCCTGCCGCGGCTGGGGCCTTGCGGACGTATGCCGCGAGTGGGGGGAATGACGTAGTCGGCGTCCCCGCTCACGCCGCGCAACGTGTTGGACGCGAAGGACCGTACCTCCAGCCGCTGGCCGATGTCCTGGGGGACAAGGTCCGCTTCGGCGCGACGGTCACCGGGGTGTCCCGCCAGGGCGGCGACCGTGTGGTAGATGCCGACCGTGACCGGCAGCCTTTCACCGTCCACATTCGGGACGCCGACGGTGGTGAGCAGCGGATCATTGCCCGCGCCGTCCTCGACGCTTCCGGCACCTGGTCGACGCCCGGCCCGATCGGCGGCGACGGCCTGCCCGCCCTTGGCGAGCGTGCTGCGGCCGCGCGCATCTCGTACCGCGTACCCGACCTCAACGACCCGGCCGTACGCGCCCGTTACGCGGGCAGGCGCACCGCCGTCATCGGCTCCGGGGCCTCCGCCGCGCACAGCGGTGACATCTATGAACACGGCGGTTTCGCCGGCCACTTCTTCGACCGCGCCCTCGTCGACGCCCTCGCAGAGGGCTGGAGCCTGGACGAGGTCCATGCCTTCGAGGAGGGCGAGCTTCCCCGCCGCCTGTGGCGGGTCACTCAGACCCTGTCGCGATGAGCACCCGGCCCGGACCCGGCGCAGGAATCGTCGTGGACGGCACCGGCCTGCTGTGCGTCACCCTGCTGCTCCGCCTGCGCAAGGAGATCGGCGGCGCAGAGCCGGGGACGATCGTGCACGTCGTCGCCACCGACCCCGCCGTCCCGCCCGACCCGGGGCCCCGGCCGTGCGCGGCCGCTGGCGCGTTCGCGTCATGGCGTGGCCGTGCCATGGCGCATGCACGTCACGGCGTGAACGCGCAGGCTCCGTCCGTGGATCGGGGCACGGCCGCCGGGCCACTCTGAGGTGGCGCCGCCGTGGGGCGGTGCGTGCATTCCCTGAACGCGTGGATCCCCTGAAGGAGACACCTCCGTGAGCATGTCGCTGAGCAGACCCGTGGACCGGATCACCAGGACGCCCGCCCGCCGCCCGACCCCGCGGCCGCGCCCGCAGCGAGCGCCGAACGCCCGTGGGGACGGCGGCGCGTCCGCCGGCCCCACGCCGTTCCGGATCACCACGGCCCCGCTGGAGCCCGCCGGTGAGCTGCGGGTCGGGCAGCTGTCAGGGCCGTACGTGGCCGCCGATGTGCTGGCCCGGTTCCTGCGTGCCGACGGGCGGCACGTCCTGTTCACCGGCGCCATCGCCGACCATGCCACCGCCGTGGAGGCACGGGCGCTGCGCCGCGGCCGGAGCGCCGCCGAGGTGGCCGCCGGGTTCCGGGCCGCCGTCGACGCGGACTGGCAGCGGGCGGGCATCACCTTCGACCGGGTCGTGCGGGCCCGCCGCGACCGGGGATACGGCCGCTGGCTCGGCACCCTCGTGGCACGGCTGCACTCCGAGGGCATGCTCAGCACGCGGGAGGGCCCCTTGCCGTACTGCGCCCCGTGCGCGCGATGGCTGCACGGCGCGCATGTGACCGGTGGCTGCCCGCACTGCGGCGCGTCCGCCGACGGTACGGGCTGCCACGCTTGTGCCGTGCCGTACGACGGTGCCGAACTGGCCCGCCCCGTCTGCGCGTTGTGCTCCACGCCCGCCGCACCGCGCCCGTGCCGTCGGCTGTTCCTTCCCCTGGAGCGCTTCCGGGATCCGCTCGCCGCGTACTGGGCGGCGCTCGACGCACCGGAGCGGCTCGCCGGTCTCTTCGCGGCGCTCCTGGCGGACCGGCTGCCTGAGCTGCCGGTGGGGCAGCCGGGGGAGTGGGGGGTGCCCGTGCCGGTGGCCGGTCACGAGGATCAGCGCGTCGACGGCCGGTTTGAGGCGGCCGCACTCGAGCTGTACGGCAGGGGCCTTGAGCCGTACGGCAGGGGCCCGGGCATCGGCCGTCCGGCTCCGGGCGAGACGCTGTACTTCGGCGGCCTGCGCGACGCCGTCGACCACGCGGTCGTGCTGCCCGCGCTCCTGCTCGCCTGCCGAGTCCCGCCGGAGGTCCACCCGCGGCCGCGCTTCCGCCTGAGCGCGGCCCACGGACCCGGCGCGGACCGCACCTGGGCGCTCGACGTCCTGAACGAGTTCGGCTCGGACGCCGTACGCCGCCACGCTGTGCACGGCGAAGGTCCCGCACGGGCGCTCGCGGTGCTCCACGGGACGTGGAACCGCTGGCTCGACGAACTCTTCGTATCCGTACGGGAGTTGAGTGGAGGACGGGTGCCGCTGGAAGCGCCGGGCGGCCCCGGCTGGCCCGAGCACCGCCGCCGACTCGCGCACACGGTACGGCTGTTGCGTGCGGCGTACGGAGACGGGGGCGCGGACACCTTCGACCCGCGCCGCGCCGTACGGCTGCTCGACGTGACGGTCCGCATGACGCAGGCACTGCCCAGGGAGGAACTCCCGCAGCTGGCAGGCCAGTTGAGCTTGGCGGCGGCGCTCACGGCATGGGCCCACCCGATCATGCCGGAAGGTGCGCGGCGGCTCGCGGCCGCCCTCGGGGTCACGGCGGGCGGACCCGTCACCCTCGGCGCGCTCGCCGTGCCGCGGCCCGGGACGCAGGTCGGTCCACCGTCGGCCCCGGTCTTCGGGTTCTGAACGGCCGGGGTCAGTCCAGCCAGCCGAGGCGCATCGCCCGCACGCCCGCCTCGAAGCGGCTGGACGCCCCCAGCTCCTGCATGAGTTCGGAGAGGATACGGCTCACGGTGCGCAGCGAGACGCCGAGGCCGCGGGCGATCTTCTCGTCCTTCATGCCGGTGGCCAGCATGCGCAGGGCGGCGCGCTGCTGCTCGGTGAGCCCGGAGCTGTCCCGGGCGCACTCGCCCTGTTCGCCGTACGGTGTCGCGGTGCGCCAGAGGTGCTCGTACAGCGCGCTGTACGAGCGCACAAGGGCGGGGCCACGGGCCAGAATCGCCCCGGCCGCGTGCCGCTCCGGGTCCACCGGAAGCAGCGCGAACCGCCGGTCCGCGATGATCATGTTCATCGGGATGTCCGCGGCGATCCGCAGCTCGGCGCCGACCGCGGCCTTGCGCGCCAGATGCTCCATGCCCTGCGGGGTGTTGGCCCCCGATGCGCTGAAGACATAGCGCACCCGCACGCCCTTGGCGATCTGCCGGCGGTCACGCGACAGGGCGCGCTCCGGGATCTCCCGGCCCTGGTCGAGCAGCGGCTGCAGCGCGGCGAGTTCGTGCTCGACCGTCTCGGTGATGTCCTCAAGGGCCTGCTGGATGCGCCGGTAGTCGGTGATCACCTCGACCTCGACCTCGGCGGACGGCGCGAGGACCTCGGAGCGCAGAAAGCGGGTGGCAAGGGACTCCAGGCGGCCGTTGACCTGCTCGGCGCGGCGCAGGTCCTCGCGCAGCCGCCCCCGCTCGCCCTCCAGGAGCTTGATCAGGGCCATCTCGGGGCTGACCACGGCGACCGAGTCCGTCTCGCTCTCGGACGGCTCGCCCGCGGCGAGGGCGAGCCGGTTGTCGTGCTGGGCACCGGTCGGCACGACAAGGCCCAGGTCGAGCAGTTCGCGGCGGCACCGCTCCCGTTCCTCCGGGCCGAGCCCGAGTTCGGCGACGGCCTCCTCGAAGTCGGAGGCGCCGCGCCTGCGCAACTCCGCGTAGAGGGCGAGCGCCAGATCCTCGGCGCGCGCACCGGTTCTCTCCACGGCCCTGACGACTGTCACCGCACCGCCCCTCGCTGTCGGTTCCCCTTCCCTGCGCGCGATCCTACGTGAACCAAGATCACGCGTTGGGGGACCCGAGCGGCGGTCAGGGGAACGAGACCACCGTGGACGGCACGGTGTCACTGCCCGAAGTGGGCGCGCCGGTGGCGTTGATGACGTGGGCGTACTGGCCCTTGCCGCCGAGCGAGACGACCAGGAGGTGGTGGAACTTCACGCCCGGTGTGTTCGGGGCGGCGAAGCCGTGCTCCTGGACGATGGTCGGGTCGACGTTGTAGTAGCAGTAACTGCCGAGGCCCCAGCCCTCGTGGGCGGTGACGGAGTCGGCGACCTTGTAGGCGGCGAAGCCGCGGAGGTCGCCGTTCTGGATGGCGGCCTGGTTCGGGGCGTCGTACGCCTTCTCGTTCTGGTAGAAGATCGTGCGGCCGCGTTCGCCCTTCCACTGCACGTCGTACTTGTTGAAGTGCTCCACGAACAGGCCGGTCGCCAGGACGTCGTCGCCGTTGACGACGACGCCGTAGTCGGCCCGGTTGGTCTCCCAGCCGACCCCCTCGCCGTGGTCGGCGCGCCAGACCCAGGTGTGGTCGACGACGGTGTGCCGGCTGTTGATCACCATGCTGGTGGTGGCCTTGCCCGCGCCCGCGCCGCCGATGCGGACGAACACGTCCTGGACGGTGGTCGGGTTGCCGGCGTGGGCGGCGCTCGCGCCCTGCGGCCCTATCTCCACCAGCGTCTCGGAGTTGGCCGTTCCCGCGTCGACGAGGAAGCCCGCGAGCCGCACCCCGTCCACGTCGGCAGTCTTCACGGCGGTCACCCCGCGGTCGGGGACGAGCGTGGCGTAACCGATGCCGAGGACCACGGTGTTGGCCCGCTTGACCTCGATCGGCCGGTCGAGGTGGTAGATGCCGGGGGTGAGCAGCAGGTGGAGTCCCTGGTCGAGCGCGGCGTTGAGGGTGGCGGCGGTGTCGCCCTCCTTGGCGACGTAGAAGGCGGACAGGGAGAGGGATTCGCCCTGCGGGGTGCCGCTGCCCCAGCTGGTGCCCCGGGCGTTGGTGCGCAGGGCGGGCAGGAAGACCTTGTACTCCCCGCCGACGAGGTGGAGGAAGGGCTTCTCCCGGGAGAGGGGGGTGGTGTCCAGGGTGGTGTACGGCGGGTTGGGGAAGGTGTTGGCGGGCGCGCCATCGACGCCGGAGAACACCATGTTCCAGACGCCGTTGAGCCAGCCGCCGACCGAGCTGTCACGGGTGTACCACTGCTGCTGGGAGTAGGGCTGGACGGTGCCGTCGATGCGGCTGTCGGCGATGTAGCCGCCGCTGGCCCAGCCGTACCCGTCGGGCGCCAGGTTCAGGTCGCCGCGCACATGCATCCGGCGGAACGGGGCGGCCTGGGAGACCGCCCAGCGGTTGGCGCCGCTGACCGGGGCGAGGGAGAGGTTCTCCGCCGAACGCCAGAAGTTCTGCGTGGCGTTGCCGTTGAACCAGCCCGCGTCGACGGTGACGTCGCCGTTGATGTGGGTGTCGTCGGGGGAGAGGCCAAGGCCCATGATCGAGGTGTAGAAGCCGATCTGGGCGTTGAGCCCGCTGTAGGTGCCGGGCTTGAAAAGCAGCGCGTAGCGGTTGGTGCCGAACTGCGCCGACTCCTGCCGCTTGAACACCTCGTCCAGTTTCGCCTGGATGCCGGCGGTGGACGGGTCGAAGACGATGACGTTCGGCCCGAAGTCCGGATCGGCGGCGGACGCGGCAGGCAACTCGCCGGCGGTGGCCACGCGCGAGCCGAGCCATCCGGTGGCCGGAACGGCCAAGGCGGCGGCCAGGGCGCCGCGGCGGGAGAGAGGAAGGTGCGCTGACATGGGCAACTCGCTTCGCTGGTGGGGGGATTGCGGTGCCGTTCTGTGTTCGGAACGTGAACGGAGAGAAGCCTGAGAGCGCTCTCTCGCGTTGGATGGTTGTGTCTGCGACAGGGTGCGTCAAGGGGGTGCGCGTGATGTCGTGCCGACTTCAGTGAAGGAAGTCGACTAGGACGTGTCCGGGTGATCATGCGACTGCCTCGGGCCCGGGTCAAGTGATCGACGGGATTCTGCACCGGGTGCGGACCGGGGGCCAATGGCGTGACCTGCCCGAGCGGTTCGGGCCGTGGAAGACGGTCTATGAACGCCACCGGCTGTGGTCGGCCGATGGAACGTGGGAGCAACTCCTTCAGCAGGTGCAGGCGGCAGCTGATGCCGCGGGAAGGATCGACTGGGATGTTGCGGTGGACTCCACTACCGTTCGCGCGCATCAGCAGGCGGCCGGCGCCCGCACTGAGCCGCCACCCGTACCCGTCTCAAAGGGGGCCGAAGTCCCAGAACACCAGGGCGAGTCCGCTTGGCAGAGCCTGGTCGCCCGCCTGGTGGAGGTGGTGCGGGAAGTGAGGGCCTGGGCCGCTCGCGCGGCGGGTTCACCACCAAGCTCCAGCTGAGCGCGGACGGCCACTGCCGCCCGCTGTCCCTGATCGTCACCGCCGGACAGCGGGCGGACTGCACCCAGTTCAAAGCCGTGCTGGAGAAGATCCGCGTCCCGCGCATCGTCCGGGCAGGCTCCGCAAGAAGCCCGCCGGCCTCGCCGCGGACAAGGCGTACAGCAACGGTCCGTGCCGCGGCCACCTGCGCGAGCGCGGCATTCCGCACACGATCCCGGAGAAGACCGACAGCCAGACCGTCCGCCTGGGCAAAGGCTCCCGCGGCGGACGGCCACCCGGCTTCGACGAAGAGCGGTACAAGAAGCGGAACACCGTCGAACGAGCGATCAACCGGCTCAAGCAGTCCAGAGCAGTGACCACTCGCTACGACAAACGCGGCTACGTCTTTCGTGTACGGGCGTCCGTGTCCCCTCCCTGGCCCGGGGGTGACTACTTGGTGCCGAGGCATACGCCTGCTGCGGTCGCCAGTTCCCGCCAAGTTCAACGGCGATCCCCCCCCCAGCCCGGTCAACGCCGCGATGGCAGGGTGCGGCTACCGCCGGGGACGTGCCCCGGCAAGGAGGGAGAACCTGAATGCGTCGCATGGCCACCGCCGCCACGATGGCCGCGCTCGGGGTGAGAAGCCCTTTCGGGTCGGGGCGGCCGTCCCCCAACGTCTCAAGATCACCCCCGCCCGACTGAGTCGGCAGTCCGGCATTTATGATCATGCCTGACCATGATGACCAATAGGGGGAACCAGGGGATCTGCATGCGTCTGCGATCGACCATACGTATTGCCGGAGTTGGGGGCGCGCTCGCCCTGGCCGTCACCGGAGGAGCGACCACCGCGTACGCGAGTGACAGCGGCCCCGAGCGTGGCGCTGACAGGCCGTCCGCGGTCACGGCCACGCAGCCCTCGCAGCAGGGGGACGTAGCGACCAGGGGCGCGGTCGGCCGCTACAGCAAGGTCATCAAGAAGACGGCGACCAAGAACTACACGAACACGAAGAACGAAATCGCCCGCTGCACGGCACAGTCGGCGGGCATGACCTGCACGATCAACAAGACGGCGTCGGCGACGCGCACGATCGACGCAGGGTTCGGCTTGAGCCGCGGGGCTGTCGCGGGCAGCTTGAACATCAGCTCGTCCAAGACGCAGTCGGTGTCCGTGACCTGCAGCGCGCCGGTGAAGAAGGGGAAGTCGCTCGTCGCGTACCCGATCGGTACCCGGTACAAGTACAAGATCGAGAAGCACATCACCACGCCCCTCGACTACGTCGCCGGGACGAGCGGGTGGAAGTACGCCTTCAACCCCTCTGCCGCCAAGGTGAGTTGCAAGGTCAAGTGAGAGGGCGTTCCGTGAACTACCGGAACAGAGCGCGGACCCGCGGCGCGACCGCCGCGCTGCTGCTCGCGGGAACGATGGCACTGACGGGCTGCGGCTCGGCTGACGAACCGCCCGCGCCCGTACCGCTGGACGCGCTCGTCGGCCAGTCCGTCGCCCAGACACAGGCCCGCCTCGCGGGGCCTGCGACGATGGTGTCGTACGACCTGTCAAAACCGGTGACCGGGGCGAAGGCCCGATACGGCACCGGGAAGGGCGCGGGGACCGACGAGGACTGGATCGTCGTGGCGGCGTGCGGGAACACGAAGAACCTGGAGGACGACACCCGGCTCGCGGTCGGTGTCCTGCACCAGGACGCGTACTCCAAGGACATCGAGCACAAGGCGAAGAAGCACGCCTTCAACCGCTACCTCAAGGAGTGCGGGTAGAACCGGACTTCGCGGAGAAGCAAGGCTTCGCCCTACTCGTCGGAGCGCCGTGCAGGGCCCGCATCCCCGCAAGGGGGGGGGGGGGGCCCGCCGCGCGGGGGGGCCCCCCCCCCCCCCCCCCACGCAAAAGACACAGCCCCGTGGGGGGGCGACCCGCCCACGCCCCGCCGCGGGCAG
>NZ_JBHYIG010000008.1:29798-55054 GCF_042740015.1 Streptomyces sp. NPDC059037 | reverse complement strand
GCCAGCGTTCAACCGCTCCCTCACGGAGTGCGGGTAGAACCGGACGAGGCGGTGAAGCATGGCTTCGCCCTTCTCGCCGGTGCGCCGTGCCGGGCCCGAATCCCCCCACGGGGGGTCGGGCCCTGCCGGCAGTGCCCGACCCCACCCGACCCCATGACAATCACTCTGACGCCAGTGGGGCGAAGCCCCGCAGCTCATCCCGGTCATGGAACGCATCCGCGTCACCCGCCTCGGCGGCGGGCATCCGCGCACCCGCCCCGACCATCTCGGCGGCGACAAGGCGTACTCCTCTCGCCGCCATCGCCGTTACCTGCGCAAACGATCAACGCGTTGAAGAACTCCCAGGCCGTCGCGACGAGATACGACAAGAGGGCCTACATCTTCTGTGGCGGGCCGTCTCCTCGGTGAGGTGAAGGAGGATCCAGCGCAGGTCGACGTGGAGGCCGTTGTGGACGGGGCGCTTGGCCTGCTTGTCCAGGCCATTCCCGGCGGCCAGTTCGCGGTAGCGGGCGCTCTGTTCGGCGTATTCGTCGAGCAACTGCGTGAGCGGGAAGTCGACGGCGATACGCATCTCGCGGTCGGGGTCCTCATCGGACCGATGTCGAGGCATTTGTCGATGGGCCCAACCTGCTCCACCTAGCTCCTTGTCCGGCAGGTCGCCACAGCGATTCAGCGCCGGTGGGCCGCCCGGCATGATCCGCCGGACAGGCCCTAAGTGATGGCGTAGGCGAGTTGGGCAGACCGGTCCCTCAGGAAGCCGGAGCCGGAGCCGCAGTCGGAGCCGGCCGGTCCGCGCGGATCACGCCGAACGCGTCCGCCATCCGCAGCGCCGCCTCCAGGTCGCCGTCGACGGAGATGAGCTCGGCGCTCACCGCGTCCTCGAGCGGCAAGGCGCCCATGCCCATCTGCAGCAGCGTTCCCAGGTCGGTGACCAGGGTCGCGGCCGCGTCCGCTGCGGGGCCGACGGCCGTCTCGACGGTGCCGTCGTCGACGCGGGCGTGGAAGACGAGCCCGTCGATCACGAACTCATAGGTCTCGCGCACCCCACGCGCGTGTTCGGGGCGGAAGGTCGCCCCGACCGCGCCCACCATGCCGTGACGGCCGCCGGTGGCCTCGGGGTGCGCGCCGAGGATCGCGATCACCCGTGCGGCGGCCGGGAGTTCGCCGTCGAGCCGGGCGAGCCCGCGTGCCGTCGCGTCCTCGATGTCCATGAGCCGGGCGCCGATGGCGAGGAACGTCCCGAGGTCGGTGGTGATCGAGCAGACGGCGTCCGGCGCCGCGCCGTGCCGGATGTCGAGTACGCCGTCGTCGACACGGAGATGGAACACGTCCTCGTTCACCGAGAACTGGTACGTCTCCCGTATACCCCGCGCCTCATCCGGCCGGAAGCTCGCGCGCAGGCACCCGAGCACCCAGCTGAGCCGGAAGGCGTCGCCGGGCCGGGGGGTGACCGGAAGGCGCATGCCCCAGCGGGTCAGCTCGTCGATCAACGGGCGCATGGTGGCGCCGAGTTCGGTCAGCTCGTAGACCGTGGACGCCGCAGGGGCGGGCAGTTTGGTCTGGCTGACAATGCCCGCGTCGCGCAGCGCGCGCAGCCGCTCTGCCAGGACGTTGGGGCCGATGCCGGGCAGTCCCGCGACGAGGTCGGTGTAGCGCCGGGGGCCGAGCAGCAGCTCGCGCACGATCAGCAGTGACCAGCGGCCGCCGACGACGTCCAGGGCCCGTGCCGCGGGACAGTCCTGGTCATAGCTGCGTGTCATACGAGAGAGCTGCCTTTCTCAATTGATAGCGGCTACTTAGATTTTCTAGAGTAGCGGTGAACTCGGGGGCACTAGTGGCCTGTTGGGTCGCGCGGGGCCGACCACCCCGCGCCGAGCACTCGACCAAGTCGTGCCGCGGATCGACGCGGCGTATCGAAGGGACCACTTGTGGCCGAAATGAACTCCCGCCCGCACCGCCCACGCCGCCCCGCCGCACGCACTGTGACGGCCGCGGGCCTGCTGTCGGCGCTGTTGGTGGGCGGCGTACAGGCACCGGCGCAGGCCTCGGAGGCGGCACGGACGGCCACGGCGCCGTGTGCAGAGCAGGGCCGTGTGGAGGTGTTCCGGAAAGGCGGCGTACCGCTCCTGGACTGGCGCGAGAACCTGGAATTCGACGGCCGCGGCACGCTCTGGGTCACCCACCTCATGGAGCACCGGGTCGAGGGGTACGCCCCGGACGGGACGCTCAGGACCAGTTTCCCGCTCAACGGTCCGGGCGGGATCGAACGCGGCCCGGACAGCATGATGTACGTCAACTATGGCGCGAACCCGCTGACTTCGGTCCTCACCGGCGGGGGCGTCGTGCGCTTCGACCCCACCGCGGCCCAGCCGAAGCCCGAGAAGTTCGTGGACGGCCTCTCCGGCATCAACGGCCTGGCCGTCGACGCCGACGGAAACTTCTATCTCAGCCGTGAAATGTCCACCGGCATCATCAAGATCCGCCCGGACGGCACACGGGACGAGGCGTGGACGCGGGCGGCGGACCTCTTCGGCACCAATGGCCTGGAGATCGTCGGCGACCAGCTCTACAGCACCAGCATCATCGATGCCACGTCCTCGATTGTGCGCACTCCGCTGAACAACCCCGCGGGCCGCACCACGGTCACCAGCCTCACCCCCAACCCCCTGGACATCAAGGTTCTCGACGGCCTGACCTCTTTCGACGGCGACCTGCTGGTCGTCGGCTTCCGCAGCGGCGAGCTCATCAGGGTGGACCCGGCCACCGGCCGCTCCTGCGTGCTGGTGTCCGGACTGCACCTGCCGAGCAGCGTCCGCGTACCGCGCGGCTTCGGCGACCACGACCCGCGGCGCGAGCTGTTCGTGGTGGAGACGTCGGGACGCATCGTGAAGGTGACGGTCTGAGCGCGACGCAGTTCCGACGGCCGGATCAACCGCCGCGCGGTGATCCTCCCCGACGGCTGACCGCCCGGCGCCCACGGGGCGCGCGGGCCACCGGATGCGAAGTGCGCCGGATGCCGGGAACCTGGATGTGGGGGCGACGCAGACAGGAAGGTTCCCCATGTCAGTCATGGACAAGCTCAAGCAGATGCTCAAGGGCCACGAGGATCAGGCCGGGCAAGGTGTCGACAAGGCAGGCGACTTCGTCGACGACAAGACCCAGGGCAAGTACAGCAGCCAGGTCGACACCGCCCAGGACAAGCTGAAGGACCAGCTCGGCGCTGACCGGAGCAAGGACGAACCGCCGCAGGCGTAGGGGTACGGAGACGGCAGGACGGCGCCGGTGACGAACCCGGCGCCGGCGCCGTCGCCGTCCTGCCGACAGGCCCGGTGGCGGAGCTACCGGGTGAGCTGCTCCTCCTCCGCGAGGCCCGGGATCAGGGGGCGTGACGCCGCGATGTAGTCGTAGATCAACGTACGTGAGGTGTTCCGTACGCCGTGGAGTTCGTCGCGGGTCTCCGCGCCCGGTATCGCCTCCACGGCCTTGAGCGCGTCCCGGCCCAGCGCGGCCAGCCGCGGCGCGTCGGTGAGCAGTTCGGCGCGGAACATGGCCTCCATCGCCACCGCCCTCAACCGCTGTGCCTCGCGGCGCAGTTCGTGGAGCTCGACCTCTTCCCTGATCCGGCCGTCGTCGTGCCGGGCGAACCAGTAGTCCATCTGTCCCCGGCGGTAGTTCGCCAGCGTGCCGCCGAAGGAGCAGTAGGCGTCGATGCGTTCCTGCCGCAGGCGCTCCTCGCGCGTGAACTGCTCGGCCCGCAGCGCCGTTCGGTGCTGGAGGAGATGAGTCAGCCCGGCGCCCAGGAGGGTACCGAGTACGGCGACGACACTGGTGGCTACGACATCCATGGGGTCAGGGAAGCACGCGTGGCCGCCGCACCGGGCGTACGGGGGCGAGTGTGGCCGGATAGGCGTTCTTGCGCACCGTCCCGGAGGCCCGCTCGATCGGCGGACGGCTGGCGGAAGACCGGCGGACGACTGAGTGTCGCCTGATGTTCGCCTCTGCTTCACCCGGTCCGTGCCCATGATCGGCGAGCATTTGGGTTCCATGTGCAGTAGCTCCAGGGGGACAACGGTGCAGCGCCCACGCCCGACACGTACCAACTCATCGATCGTCGCGGTCGCTTCGGCCTCCATGGCGGTGGTGGTGTCACTGGCGGGATGCGGGGTCATCGGTCTCGGCGAGGGCGACGACAAGGCGAGCGCGTCCGCACGCCCCTCCGCGCTGCCCCACATCGACTGCGCGAAGAAGGCGCAGGTCGCGGGGTCGGGATCGAGCGCCCAGCAGAACGTGATGAAGTACTGGATGAAGCAGTACCAGCAGGCGTGCCCCGGTGTTCAGCTCGCCTACAACCCGCTGGGCTCGGGCGCGGGCGCCGCGCAGTTCCTGCGGGGCGCGACCGCGTTCGGCGGCTCCGACAGCGCGCTGAAGCCGTCCGAGGCCCACAAGGCGCCGGGTGTCTGCCCGGGCGGCAGGGTGATCAATCTGCCGATGGTGGGCGGCCCCATCGCGATCGGCTACAACCTGCCGGGCGTGGACGACCTGGTGCTCGACGCGCCGACCCTCGCCAAGATCTTCGACTCGCGCATCAGCAGCTGGGACGACCCCGAGATCCAGGAGCTGAACCCCGGCACCGAGCTGCCGTCGATTCCGGTCCGGCCGCTGCACCGGTCGGACGACTCGGGCACCACCCAGAACCTTCAGGCGTATCTCGCCGGTGCCGCGCCCGAGGTCTGGCCGTACGAGGCGGAGAAGTCCTGGCAGGGCAGGGGCGGCGGTTCGGCGAGCGGCACCAGCGGGGTCGCCTCCGAGGTGAACTCCGCCTTCGGCACGATCGGTTACGTCGAGCTGTCCTTCGCGGAGAGCAAGGACATCAGGACGGTCCGCATCGACACGGGGGCCGCGGAGCCCGTCGCCCCGACCCCTCAGACGGCTTCCGCCGGTATCGCCGCGGCCCAAGTCATCGGCAAGGGCAAGGACTTGACGCTGAAGTTCCGCCATGACCTGTCGGCCGACGGCGCCTACCCGATCTCCCTCGTCACGTACGAGCTCGTCTGCGACAAGGGAAACCAGCCCGCGACACTGCCCGCCCTGAAGTCCTTTCTGACCTATACGGCGGGCGACGAAGGGCAGCGGCTGCTTTCCGAGATCCACTATGCGCCGCTGCCGAAGTCGGTCGCGGTGCAGGTGCGGCAGGTGGTCCGGGAACTGTCCTGACGGCCGGACCGGCGCCTGCCGGGTCAGGGCCGGACGGCAGGGGCGAACTTCTTGCGCCAGGCCAGCGACACGTACACGAGGCCGATCAGGACCGGCACTTCGATGAGCGGGCCGACGACGCCGGACAGGGCCTGGCCGGATGTGACGCCGAAGGTGGCGATGGCGACCGCGATGGCCAGCTCGAAGTTGTTGCCCGCCGCCGTGAAGGCGAGGGTGGCCGTGCGGTCGTAGGCGAGGCCGATGGCCTTGCCCAGCAGGAATGTGCCGAAGAACATGACGCCGAAGTAGACGAGCAGCGGCAGCGCGATGCGGATGACGTCGACCGGCTGCGAAGTGATCGTCTTTCCCTGCAGGGCGAAGAGGATGACGATGGTGAAGAGCAGCCCGTAGAGCGCCCAAGGGCCGATCCGGGGAAGGAAGTCGGACTCGTAGCGCTCGCGTCCCAGCTTCTTCTCTCCGATACGCCGGGTCAGGAAACCTGCGAGCAGAGGCACGCCCAGGAAGATGACGACGTTCAGCGCGATCTTCCCCATCGAGATGTCGAGCTGCTCGCCGTCGCCGAGGCCGAGCCAACCCGGCAGCAGATCGAGGTAGAACCAGCCGAGCAGGCCGAAGGCGATGACCTGGAACACGGAGTTGAGGGCCACGAGTACGGCGGCGGCCTCGCGGTCGCCGCAGGCCAGGTCGTTCCAGATGATGACCATCGCGATGCAGCGGGCGAGCCCGACGATGATCAGGCCGGTGCGGTACTCGGGCAGGTCCGGCAGGAAGATCCAGGCGAGCGCGAACATCACGGCCGGGCCGACGATCCAGTTGACGACCAGCGAGGACGTCATGAGCCTGCGGTCGCCGGTCACGGCGTCGAGCTTGTCGTAGCGGACCTTCGCCAGGACCGGGTACATCATGATCAGCAGGCCGATCGCGATGGGCAGCGAGATGCCGCCGATCTCGACCTCGGCGAGGGTGTCGTTCAGGCCGGGGACCAGGCGGCCGAGGCCGATTCCCACGGCCATGGCGAGCAGGATCCACACCGCGAGGCCGCGGTCGAGCGTGGAGAGCCTGGCGACGATCGAGGTGTCGTCGGCACCGCGGGGCGGTGTGCTGGTGACGGGGTCGGTCGCGGTCATCAGCAGGCGCGCTTCCGGTCTGTCTCGATCGTCGTGCGCGCGGTCTGCGCCAGCTCACCGAAGTCGGCCGCGAGTGTCTCGACGACCTCGGGCCTCAGCTTGTAGTAGGTGAAGCGCCCGCAGGGTTCCGTCTCCACGACGCCGGCCTCGCGCAGGACGCGGAGGTGGTTGGAGAGGTTCGTCTGCCGGGCGCCGGTCTCCTCCACGAGATGCGTGGTGCACAGGGTCTCGTGGGCGAGGAGGGTCACGATCTGAAGCCTGACCGGGTCGGCGATGACCCGGATCAGATCAGTGGTGGCTGACGTCATCATGGGCTGATACTTTCACATCGGTGGCCGGTGTTGCCATCCCCGTCGTGAGAGAGAGCCCCTGATGCCCGAGAAGCCCTCCGTCCTGTTCGTGTGCGTCCACAACGCGGGCCGCTCGCAGATGGCGGCCGCGTGGCTGACCCACCTCGCCGGGGACCGTGTCGAGGTCCGGTCGGCGGGCTCCGCCCCGGGCAAGGAGGTGAACCCCGCCGCGGTCGAGGCCATGCGCGAGGTCGGCATCGACATCTCCGCCGAGACCCCGAAGATCCTCACCGTGGACGCGGTCAAGGAGTCGGACGTCTGCATCACCATGGGCTGCGGCGACACCTGCCCGGTCTTCCCCGGCAAGCGCTACCTCGACTGGACGCTCGAGGATCCGGCGGGCCAGGGCGTCGATGCCGTACGCCCGATCCGTGACGAGATCAAGGTCCTGGTGGAAGGGCTGATCGCGGAGATCGCTCCGAAGTAGACGCTGTGAGCAGCAGCCGCTTTGAACAGCAGGCGCCTTGAGCAGTAGCCGCCGCGAGCCGGCTGTTCCGTATGAGTAATGGGGCAGTTGGTGTTCGTCGGCGTGTTTTCCGTGCGGACTTCTGGTATTCACGCCTGGGATCAACTGCCGCCCGCGAACTCGCGTTCGCTGCGCAGGACATCGCGTACTCGACCGAGGAGTTCTCGTGGCCCCAGCACGCAGTCCGCTCAGAACCACCGTCAAGGCGTCGGTGATCGCCCTCGCCGCCGCGGGGTTCATCGCCCCCGGTGTCGTCGCCGCCCCGTTCACGGACACCGCGGCCGCCGCTTCCCCGGCCGCGGTGCCGCCGCCCCTCGCGAGCTGGCAGCACGACCGGCTCGCCTCCGGGGTCGACCTCTACCAGGGGACGATCGCCGGCCGTCCTGGCGCCGACCACTGGACGGTCACGGTGCGCGCGAACGGCGCCCAACTCGCCGCCGAGCAGGACGCTCAGGCGCTGGCGGAGCGGCTGCGCGGGGCCGGCTTCGGCGCGCGCACCGAGCGGGTCGACTGGCCCGCGGGGGCTGATCGCAGCGGACTGATCGGCGTGCGGGTCCGGGTGGGCGAGTTCGGGGCCCGCGCCGATGCCGACGCCCAGCGGCAGGCGCTCACCGCCGCGGGCTTCGACGCGGTCAGCGAGTGGACCGGCGCCGACGGCACCCCCGGCACGGGAACCGCCCGGGTCAAGGTGGCGCTCGTCGACCCGAAGCGGTACGGCGGCGCACTGAAGGCGACCTACGGCACGGCGGTCGCAGGCCGGGAGAAGGTGTCCGACATGGCGGGGGGCGAGGACGCCCTGCTCGGCATCAACGCGGGCTTCTTCGTCATGGAGGGCAAGGACGGCGTGCCGGGAGCCTCGGCCGGGATCGCCGCGTACGACGGTGAGTTGCAGAGCGCGGCCACCGGCGGCCGGGTCGCGGCCGTGCTGCGCGGCGACGGTCTGCGCCCGGAGTTCAAGAAGCTCAGCACCGTGCTCCGGGTCCGCTCGGGCAAGGCGTCCGCGGTCGTGGACGGGGTCAACCGCGTGCCCGGCCTGGTGCGCAACTGCGGTGGCGTGGGCGGGGACGCGCCGACCCAGCGGCCGCAGCACGACGTGACCTGCACCGACCCCGACGAGATCGTCGAGTTCACCGACGAGCTCGGCACCGCGACCCCGGCAGGTGCGGGCCTGGAGGCGGTCATCGACGCGAACGGCCGGGTGCGGGAAGTGCGCCCGCGCGGCGGCGACGTACCGGAGGGCGGCAGCGTACTCGCGGGCATCGGCGACGGTGCCTCCTGGCTGCGTACGCACGCGAAGCCGGGCGGCGTCCTGACCGTGCAGCGGCAGATCAAGGACGAGCGCGGCCGCACGGTCGAACTGGGCCCGCACGACGACATCGTCAACGGCGGCCCCGAGCTGGTGCGCGACGGCAAGGTGGCCGTGAACTACGGCTCCGACGGCATCGAGCGGGTCGGCGACCGTTCGTTCGCGTACACGTGGGGCCTCAAGCGCAATCCGCGCGCGCTCCTGGGCGTAGACCGGCAGGGCCGCATGATCGTCGTCGCGGTGGACGGCCGGCAGCCCGGCAGCAGCGACGGGTTCGGGCTCAACGAAGGCGCGGAGCTGATGAAGTCGCTCGGCGCGGTGCGCGCCATGGCGCTGGACGGCGGCGGCTCTGTCGCCATGACGGTGAACGGCAAGGTGATCAACTCGCCGTCGGACGGCACCGAGCGCGCGGTGGGCGACGCGCTGCTGCTCTCGCGCTGACCGGTCCGACGGGCTACCGGACGGGGACGTGGCGCGGCCCGCGCACCAACAGGCCGGGCCGGTAAGGGAGTTGCTCCGGCTCGACGGTCAGCCGAAGCTCGGGGAACGCGTCGAAGAGCCGGGGCAGGGCGATGGCGGCTTCGAGGCGGGCGAGGCGTGACCCGACGCAGAAGTGGGGGCCGTGGCCGAATGCGGCGTGGGGGGCGGCACGGGGGCTCGCGGGACACGTGGGGGGCGCCGCATCGGCTCTCGCGTTGGGGAGGGGGGTGGTCGCGCTTGTCGCCGTACCGGGCCTCGCGCCCGGCAGGGCGGTCGCCGAACCGGCCCCCGCCCCCGCCGGAGCGGTCACCGCCCCCGCCGGAGCGGTCGCCGCCCCCATCACCGCATCGGCCCCCGGAGCGGCAGCCGCACCCGTCACCGCTCCCGTCCCCACTGCTCCCGTCCCCGCCAGGTACCGCTCCGGCCGGAAGGCGTCCGGATCCGGGAAGTGGCGGGGGTCGCGGCTGGCCGCGGCGAGCACGGCGAGGACGGACGCGCCCGCAGGTATGACCGTGCCCCCGCCGAGGTCCACCTCCTCGGTGGTCCGCCGCCAGGTCGTGCCCTCCAGCGGGCTCGCGTGCCGCAGCGTCTCCTCGACGACGGCCGGCCAGCGCGCGGGGGCACGGCGTGCGGCGGCCAGTTCCCCGGGGTGGGTGAGCAGCAGCAGGGACGCCGAAGCGAGCAGGTTCATGGTCGTCTCGTAACCCGCGAACAGGAGCAGGAACGCCATGGCGAGCAGCTCGCCGTCGTCGAGGCCGCCCTCCGTCGCGTCGTGCGTCAGCGCGCTGAACAGATCAGGCCCCGGCGTACGTCGCTTGCGGGCGATCAGCTCGGTGAAGTAGGCGTGCAGGGAGGTCCACGCCGCGTCCACCGCGCCGGGCGTCAGCGCGTCGGCGGGCGAGCCGACCCGGTAGGTCCAGTCCCGCAGGTCCGCCCGGTCGGCCTCCGGCACCCCGAGCACCTCGCCGATCACCAGGACGGGCAGCGGGAAGGCGAACGCGTCCACGAGGTCCACGCTGTCGTCGCGCCGCAGCCGCTCAGCGACGTCGGCCAGCAGACCGGAGGTCAGCTCCTCGATCCGCGGCCGCAGCGCGTCGACGCGGCGCGGCGTGAACGCGGCGGCGGTCAGCCTGCGCAGCCGGGTGTGATCGGGGGCGTCGGAGTTGAGCATGTGGCGGGCCAGGCAGGCGCGGGCCTGCCGCGCGGGGGATTCGGCCTTCGGCCGTCCTGCGTCCGGCGCCGGCACGTTGGAGAAGCGCGGGTCGGCGAGGACGGCCCGCGCCTCCTCGTACCCGGTGACGAGCCAGGCGTACGTGCCGTTGGCCAACGGCACCCGCGCCGCGGGCCCTCGGCCGCGCAGCCGCGCGTAGTACGGATACGGGTCGCGCGCGAAGGCGGGATCCGCCGGATCCAAAGGGGCCAGGACGTCTGTGCCGTCCACACCGTCCATGCCGTCGACACCGCCTGTGCCGCCTATGCCGCCTATGCCGTCTACACCGTCTGCAACGATCACCCGCTCATCCTCGCCGGACCGGGCCCGCCGCAGGGGGCGGCCCATGGCCAGGAACCGGGCGCCGTACCTGTCGGGTCCGGACAACAACCCGGCAGGTGCGGACGACAAGGGCAGGGCGGAACCCTCCTGCACGGGGCCCCATTGGGCTACAAAGAGACGGTGAACCAGTCGTCCAATGATCTGAGCGGAACCGTCAGCGGTCCGGTCGTCCAGGCGGGCCACGTAGGGCAGTTGCACATCGCGCCCGCGGCGCCCGCCGTGCCGACCGCGCTCGCGGGCCTGCCCCCGGACGTGCCCGAGTTCACGGGCCGGGACACGGCCCTGGAGACCGTCACCGCCGCGCTGCGCCCCGACTCCGCTTCCTCCCCGCTCGTGGTGTCCACGCTGGCCGGCACGGCGGGCATCGGAAAGACCGCCCTCGCGGTGCGCGCCGCACACGACGCCGTGGCCGCGGGCTGGTTCCCCGGCGGCGTGCTCTTCATCAACCTCCAGGGGTACGACACCGACCGCGCCGTGCGGCCCGACATCGCGCTGTCCGTGTTCCTGAGCGCCCTCGGCGTCCCCGACGAACTCTTCCCGCCCACCTTCCAGGGCCGCCTCTCGCTCTACCGCTCGAAACTCGCGGAGATCGCATCGCGGCACGGCGCGGTCCTGGTGTTCCTCGACAACGCCTCGTCGACCGAGCAGATCGGCCCCCTGCTGCCCGCGGCGCCGACGCACCGGGTCCTCGTCACCAGCCGCCACACCCTCGGTGATCTGCCCGGTTCGCGCATCGTGGACGTCGGCGTACTGGAACCGGCCGAGGCCGCCGCGCTGATCAGCCGCACGCTGCGCACCCGCCGCCCCGGCGACACCCGGGCCCAGGACGACCCCGACGCGGTGCGCGATCTCGCCGCGCTGTGCGGGCACCTCCCGCTCGCGCTCGCCGTCGTCGCCTCGATCCTGGCGGGCGACCCGGACCAGTCGGTCGGCGAACTCACCGCGGCACTGCGCGACCGTGCGACCCGTCTGGAAGAGCTGACGTACGGGCAACGCCGCTCCGTCGCCGCCGCCTTCGAGCTTTCGTACGCGCGCCTCGCCCCCGACGAGGCGAGGACGTTCCGGCTGCTCTCGCTCAACCTCGGGCAGCAGGTGAGCGTGGCCGCCGCCGCCGCGCTCACCGGCGGTTCCGTGCCCCGCGCGCGGAAACAGCTGCGCGCCCTGCGCGACGCCCACATGATCGAGCCGGGCGAACCGCACGGCTGGGTGCGTTTCCACGACCTGCTGCGTCTGTTCGCCGAGTGGCGCCGTCAGGAGGAGGACGACGAGGCGAGCGTCGAGAGCGCCGTCGACGGGCTGCTCGTCCACTACCGGGACAGCGCGCGCGACGCCGTCGAGCGGCTGGTCACGGCGGCGCGGGCGGGAGAGAGCGACGAGGCCACGGAGGACTGGCTGGACACGGAGCGGCTCAATCTGCGCTCGGCGCTGCATCTCGCCCAGCTGCACGGCCGGTCCGCGGTGGTCCTGCCGCTGGCCCACAACGTCAGCTGGTTCCTCCGCCGCCAGCAGGACTGGAGTGCCGGACTCGAGGTGTGCGAGATGGCCGTGCGGTTCGCCCGCGCCGGCACGGACCGCGCGCAGTTGGCGCTGGCCCTCTACAACCAGGGCGACTTCCTCAAGCACAAGCAGGACTACGGCCAGGCACTGCCCGTCTTCGCCGAGGCGCTCGACGGCTTCCGGCGGCTCGGCGACCGGCCAGGCGAGGCCAGGACGCTGCACAGCATGGGCACGGTCGCCCGGCGCGACCACCGGTACGCGGAAGCACGGCGGCACTACTCCGCCGCCCTGCCGCTGTTCCGCGCGATCGACGACCGGCAGGCCATCGCCCACACGCTGTTCAACCTGGGACACACGGCAAGGGGGCAGGGCGACCAGGAGCTGGCGGAGGACTGCTACCGGCAGGCCCTCGACGCGTACCACCAGGTCGACCACCTGGTCGGCCGGGCCCGCACCCTGCACCACCTCGGTCTGCTGGCCGCCGCCACGGACCGGCCGGAGCTGGCCCGAAGCCACTGGGAGCAGGCCGGTCCCGCGTACGAGGAGGCGGACCTGCCCGACTACGCGCGGCAGGTCGCCGACCTGCTCACCGGTCTTGCCGACGCCCCCCACCTGGGCAAACGGCTAAGATCGCGGGAAATTCGGCACGACTGACAGGAAGAGGGAACGTGCGCGCAATGGGGAGGGGCATCGTGACGGCGGCCGTGGGGGCGGCGCTCACGATGATGGCCGCGGGATGCGGCGGCGGTGACGGCGGATCCGACCGCGGTGACGACGCAGGCAACGGCAAGGGCAGGGCGAACAAGAGCGACGCGCGGACCGACGCGCGGGCCGTGCTGCTCGCGGCGGCGAAGAAGACCGGTGCGCAGGCCTCGTACAAGACGGTCCAGACGGGACAGGGCGGCTCGGACCGGTCCGAGATGCTCTACCAGCGCAAGCCCGCCGCCACGGTCATCAAGGCCGAGGTGACGAAGTCCGCGGCCAACCCGGACGGCATCAGCCACATGCTGTCGCTCGGCGGCACCACGTATGTGAAGACGGACAAGGTGCCCGGCAAGAGCTGGTACAGCATGGACGTCGGCGGCGGTGGCGGCGCCCCGCGCGCGGCCGGTTACGTCCCCGAGTTCGCCGGTGCGCTCGCCGCGACGAAGTCCACGAAGTGGATCGCCGAGGAGAAGATCGGCGGGCGCCCCGCCGACCACTACCGCGGCACGGTCGTGCTCAGGGAACTCGCCGAGTACACCGGAGCCGCCCTGGACGAGGACCTCCGCGACGCCTACGTCGAGGGCGCGCGGAAGCAGGGGATGAAGTCCGTCGTCATCGACATGTGGGTCGGCAAGGACGATCTCGTCCTCAAGTCCCGCGAGACCGGCGAGGGTTCCAAGGGCCGCGAGGTCATCAACGAGGAGTACTCGCAGTTCGGGGCCGTGCCGAAGATCGCCGCACCGGCGCCCGGATCCGTCGCCACCTGGGACGAGTTCATCTCGGCCCAGGCGACGCCGTGACGCGTCGGCCCGGTCGCCCGGGTGGTATTGAGGAGCCATGACGGTCCCTCACCGGCCGGCGGCCTCGCGGGAGATCCCCGAGGTCGCCTTCGCCGCCCCGGCCGGCACCCCCGCCCCGGTGGAGGTGCTCTCGCTCGCCGCGCTGCGCGAGCGGGCCCGCGGCAGGCCCATGCGGCTCATGCGGCAGCCGCAGCGACCGGACTTCCACCATCTGCTCACCGTGAGCGAGGGCTCGCTGGAGCACATGGTCGACTTCACCGGATACGTCCTCGAACCGGGCGCCTGGCTGTGGGTGCGGCCGGGCCAGGTCCACCAGTGGGGCGACCTCGACGGGGCCGAGGGCACCGTCGTCTTCTTCGAGCGGGGGTTCCTCGACCCCGCGACCGTCGTCGCCGCCGGGGCCGACGACGCCTACGCCCCGGCCGTGCGGCTGCCGACCGGTGGCGACGCCGAGGGGCTGCGGGTCGCCGTCGACCACCTGGAGCGCGAGTTCCGCGCGCTGCGCCAACTGCCCCTCGAGATCCATGTCGCGGTGCTCCGGCATCTGCTCGGCGTACTCGTCCTGCGCGTCGCTCATGTGTCCGTGCCCGGCAGCGCGGCCCCGGAGCCGGGGGAGACCTTCCTGCGCTTCCGGGACGCGGTGGAGCGCGACTTCACCCGCAGCAGACGGCTCGACGACTACGCCCACGCCCTCGGCTACTCCCCGCGCACCCTCTCGCGCGCCACCCTCGCAGGCGCCGGGGTCGGGGCGAAGGAGTTCATCGACCGCCGGGTGATCCTGGAGGCCAAGCGGCTGCTCGCGCACAGCGATCAGTCGGCGGCGCGGATCGCCGACCGGCTCGGCTTCTCCAGCGCCACCAACTTCAGCAAGTTCTTCCACAAGCGCACCGGCCAGACGCCGATCGACTTCCGCGGCGCCATGCGGGGGCGTGGACCGCGCCATCCGTAGCGTTCGGATTCCGGCCTGTCGGATTTTGACCATATGGCGTCCGTAGCGCACCTCGCTCACCTGCGTAAACGCCCGTAGCGTCGTAGGTGCAGACGGAAACAGGAACTCCGAGAAAAGCGAGAAGAACTCATGCGCATCCTCCTCTTCGGCGCCACCGGCATGGTCGGCTCCCGCATCGCGGCCGAGGCCCTGTCCCGCGGCCACGAAGTCACCGCCGTCAGCCGCTCCGGCAAGCCGGTCGGCGACGCCACTGCCGTCACCGGCGACGCCTCCGACGCGGCCAAGGTCGCCGAACTGGCCGCAGGCCACGACGCCGTGGCGTCCGCGCTCGCCCCGCCGCGCGACGGCTCCGCGCCTGCCGCGCCTTTCCTCGCCGCCAACGCGGCGGTCGTCGACGGCGTACGCACCAGCGGGGTCAACCGCCTGGTCGTCGTCGGCGGTGCCGGCAGCCTGGAGGTCGCCCCCGGCAAGGACCTCGTCGACGAGCCGGACTTCCCGGACCTGTACAAGGCGGAGAGCCTGGCCCAGCGCGATGCCCTCGGGTACTACCGCACCGTGAACGACATCGACTGGACCTACATCTCCCCGGCCGCCCTCATCGAGCCCGGCGAGCGCACCGGCACCTTCCGCATCGGCGGCGACCGGCTGCTGGCCGACGCCGAGGGGAACAGCCGGATCACCGCCGAGGACTACGCGATCGCCTTCGTCGACGAGCTGGAGAAGACGGCCCACCCGCGCGCCCGCATCGGTGTCGCGTACTGATGGGCGTCGCGTACTGAACGAGCGGGTCAGGTCCGTGCGGTGGGCCTGACCCGCACATGGACGCGCTCGCCCTGGGCGCCGTACAGGGCGAGGAACTCGACGGGGTGGTCGCCCGCGTTGGCGAAACCGTGCGGGGTCCGCGTGTCGAACTCCGCCGCCTCGCCCGCCGTGAGGACCAGATCGTGCTCGCCAAGCGCGAGCAGCAGCCGGCCGGAGAGGACGTACAGCCACTCGTACCCCTCGTGCGAGCCCTGCTCGGGGCGGGTGCCGCCGCGCGCGTCCTTGTCGACGGGCATGACCTGCTTGTAGGCGTGCATGCCGCCCAGATGCCGGGTGAGCGGCACCCATGTCTTGCCCTGGCGGGTGAACGGGCGAGGGTGGATGCGCGGGTCGCCGGTGGCGGGCGCGCCGACCAGCTCGTCGAGCGGCACGCCGTGCGCCCTGGCCAGCGGCAGCAGGTGCTTGAGGGTCGGCTCGCGCTGCCCGCTCTCCAGCCGGGAGAGCGTGCTCAGGGAGATCCCGGTCTCCTCGCTGAGCCGGGCCAGCGTGGTCCCGCGTGCGGTGCGCAGGGCCCGCAGGCGTGGCCCGACGGCGGTCAGGACCTGCGAGAGATCGTCGTCGCTCATCTCTCCATTTGCCGCCTCGGCAAAGAACTTTGTCAAGGCGCTCCGGGTGCGCGCACGGTGGGCACCGGCGGTGAACGGCACCGCCCACCGCCCACCGCCCACCGAAGGAGCGCAGCGATGACCGACCTCACCGACCTCACCGCCGCATCGGCCGAAGAGTTCTGGGACGACCGCTACCGCGACAGCGACCGGATGTGGAGCGGCGAGCCCAACGCGTCCCTGGTCCGCGAGACCGCGGGTCTGACGCCCGGCAGCGCCCTCGATCTGGGCTGTGGCGAGGGCGGCGACGCGATCTGGCTGGCCCGGCAGGGCTGGCGCGTCACCGCGACCGACGTCTCCCGCGTCGCCCTCGACCGCGCGGCCGGCCACGCGGGACGGGCCGGTGTCGCCGAGCGGATCGACTGGCAGCGCCACGATCTCGCCACTTCCTTCCCCGCGGGCTCCTTCGACCTGGTCTCCGCGCACTTCCTGCACTCCCTGGTCGAGATGCCCCGCGAGCAGATCCTGCGCAACGCCGCCGGAGCGGTCGCGCCGGGCGGCGTCCTGCTGGTCGTCGGCCACGAGGGGTTCCGCTCCTGGGAGCCGGGCCCGCACCCCGAGGTGCACTTCCCCACACCGCGGGAGGTCCTCGCCTCCCTCGCCCTGGCGGCCGGGGCGTGGGACGTGCTCGTCAGCGACACCTACGAGCACCACCTCACCGCGCCCGACGGGCAGCCGTCCGTCCGGACGAACAACACCCTCGCGGTGCGCCGCAGAGCCGTCTGATCCGGCCCTTCCCGCCAGGTCCGCGCGGCGTCGGCCGGTCCCACTGACCGCCTCCTGTCGCACCCGGTCTCCCGGCCTGGCTCGTGCGGGTGGAACCTGCCCCCGTCGTATTGCTCCGGCTCCCGGCTCTCCCCATACTGCTGGCATCGGGGGAGGGCGGGTCGTGCTGGCCGCCCAGTGATGACGCCCGCTCCCGGGTGGGGGTGGGGCATGAGCGTCCACAGTGGCAGCCCGGAAAGGGCACCGTCGGGGGACCGGCGGAACGGCGCGCGAGAGACCCTGAGCACGCTCGCCCGTACGGCGACGGCGGGCGGTGCGGAGGAACTCGGCGGGACCCTGGACACCGCGGCACGGCGCCTCGCGGAGCCGATGCGGCTCGCGGTCGCTGGTCAGCTCAAACGCGGAAAGTCGACCCTGGTCAACGCGCTGCTCGGCGAAGAGGTCGTGGCCGTGGGGCAGTTGGAGACGACGTTCAACGTCACCGAGTTCCACCACGCGGCGCGCCCCCGGCTGACCGTGCACTACAAGGGGGACCGCCCGCCCCGCGAGGTCTCGCCCGACGAACTGGCACGTCTTTCCGTGCGGGACGCCGCATCGCTCGACACCCTGCGGGGCATCCGCAAGCTGGATGCCGGGTGGCCCAATGAGCTGCTCAAGGCCTTCCACCTGGTGGACACCCCCGGTCTGGCCAGCGTGCACCGCACCGACGCGGCCAACGCCGCCGCCTTCCTCGGCATCCAGGACCCCGCCGCGCAGGAGGAGAGCCAGCAGGTGCTCGACGCCATCGGGCGCGACGCGCAGGAGGTGCACGACGACAGCGTGGCCGAACTCGACCGTGCGGACGCCGTGTTGTTCCTGTTCACCCGGGCCCTCGGCAGGGCCGACATCCAGGTCGTCGAGGAGTTCGTCGGCGCGCATCAGAGCGCGGTCAACGGCCTGCGGGCGTTCGGGGTGCTCACCCGCTGCGACCAGTTCTGGCCGCCGTCGGCGGACCTGCCGGGACAGCCCGACCCTTTGGAGTACGACCCGCTGGATGCCGGACGCGAGATCGTGGCCGGCTATCTGGGGCGCCCCGCGCTGCGTGCCGCCTTCCACACGGTGCTCCCGGTCGCGGGACTGACCGGCCTCGGCGCGCAGACCCTGACCGACGACGAGTACGTGTCCCTGGTGAAGCTCGCCGACAGCGACGCCCAGGTCCTGGTGAACCGGCTGCGCAGCGAGCGCAGGTTCGCCCGGCAGCCGTACGAGGACCTGCCCGTCCCGCCGGAGGAGCGCGCCCGGCTGCTGCACCGGCTCGGCGCATGGGGCGTGCACCGCGCGTGCGTCCTGATCCGCCGGGGCGCGGACCTCGACGGCGTACGCGGGACGCTGCTCGCGGACAGCGGCGTGGCGGCGCTGCGTGACCTGATCGTCGAGCACTTCGGCAACCGCTCCGGGCTGATCAAACTCGACTCCGCGCTGCGTCTGGCCACCGCGTCCGTCCACCGGTCGCGTGCCCTGCCCCGCGACCGAACCCATGGCTTCGCGTTCGCCGAGACGGTGAACACCGTCGGCGCCGCCCTGGAACGCTTCCGGCTCAGCGATCCGGGCCCCGCCGAGATCGCCCTGCTCACCGGCCTGTACCGGGGCGACTTCGACTTCACTGACGCCGAGCGCGACGAGGTGCTGCTGGTCACGGGGGAGCGGGGACGGTCGGCCCGGGCCCGGCTCGGGCTTGCCCCGGACGCACCCCTGTCCGCGTTCCGCACCGCCCTCGCGGACCGGCGGGCGGCCTGGCGGGTGCGCGTCGACGACCCGTTCCACGCGCCGCCCACCGTTCTCGCCGCGCGCACCGTGCTGCGTACGTACGACCGGATCGCCGACCGCGTGGCGTCGGCGGAGCGGCTGCTGTTCCACGACACCGACTGAACCTCTGTGTTCCAACGGCCCATGAAGGAGGCCGAGATGACACGGCGACACCCCTGGTGGGACCCGCGCTCGTGGTGGAACCGATGGCGAGTTCTCGTGCCTCGGAGGCGGGGTGCGGAACCTGACGCCGCGCGGGAGGCGGCGTCCGAGCCGCAGGCGGAACCGGCGTCCGAGCCGCAGGAGGAACGGGCCCCCGAGCCGCAGTCGGTACAGGCCCCCGAGCAGGCTCCCCAACAGGCCCCCGAGCCCGCTCCCGCACAGGCCGCCATGAACGCCGAGCCCGCTCCCGCGCAGGCCGTCATGAAAGCCGAGACCGCTCCCGAACCGCCGCCCCCCGCACCGGTGTTGACCGCCGTTCCCGTCGCCGAGGCAGACGGGGAGGGGCCGTTGCCCGTCGTGTCCGGTCTGATCGACGTCCTGGACCGCGTTGCGGTCCTGCGCGGGCGGCCCGCAGGCGTGCCGCTCGACGCCTCCGTGCTCGACTGGCTGGAACAGTCCGTCCTGCGGATGCTCGCCGACTGCGACGTGGAGCCGTACGAAGGGGAGGGCGAACTCGACCCGCAGCGCCACGAGTCGGTGCTCTCCGAGCCAGCACCCAGGCCCGAACTGGTCAACCACGTCGCGACCAATCTGCGCCCCGGCTATCTCTGGCGCGCCGAACCGGTGCGTCCTGCCCAGGTCACCGTCTACGTGGCCGCGAAGCGAGGAGCCGACGATGACTGACCCCGAGCCGCTGCGGGCCCGCGCCAAGACGCTGTTCGCGGACGCCGAACAGGCCCTGCGCGCCGACCCGGAGGTGGGGCGGGAGCCGCTGCGCCGCCTCGAAGAGCACCGCGCCACGCTGGAGGGCCTGCAGTACCACGTGGTCGTCTGCGGCGAGTACAAGCGCGGCAAGTCGAGCCTGCTCAACGCGCTGATCGGACGGCCGGGCCTGTTCCCCGTCGACGTGCACGTGGCGACCAACACCGTCTCCACCCTGGAGTACGGCCACGAAGAGCGGGCCACCGCCTATCTCGCGCCGGAGGCGGAGGGCGAGGAACTCACCGCGGTGGACGTGCCGTTGGCGGAACTGCGCGACTACGTCACCGAGCAGAAGAACGAGCAGAACGTACGCAACGTCCACCTCGTCCGCATCCAGCTGCCGCTCGACCAGCTGCGCACCGGCCTCGTCATGGTCGACACGCCGGGCGTCGGCAGCATGAACCTCGCCCATGACGCGGCAACGCACGCGTTCCTCGGGCAGGCCGACGCGCTGATCTTCGTCGGCGATCTGGTGGTCACCTTCAGCACCGACGAACTCGCCTTCCTGGAACGGGCGTTGGCCAAGTGCCCGACCGTGATCACGGTGCTCACCCGCAGCGACCAGGTGGTCGACCCCGACCCCTCACTGCGGGCCGCACGCCGCAAGATCGCCGATGTGACCGGGCGCGCCGAAGCCGACCTCGTCGTGCTGCCCGTGTCATCGCCGCTGCGGGCCTCCGCCTGGCAGTCGGGCGACGCCGAGATGCTCGCCGACTCCGGCTTCCCCGACCTGGAGAAGGAGCTGTGGGACGGCCTGGTGACGCGGGTGGGCCGGCAGCGGGTCGCGCGCTGCGCCGTGGGTCTGGCCGACGCCCTGACCGCCGCCCGCGCGCCCATCGACCTGGCCCTGGAGAGCCGCTCCGACGCGGAGGTCGAGCGGTTCGACCAGGAGCTGGCCCGCCGTGCCGAGCTTGCGGCGGACCTCCAGGCGCGCAGCGCGCACTGGCGCACGGAGCTGCCCCGGGTGTTCCACGACGAGACCCGGCGGATCAAACAGGGGCTCCAGGGCATCTTCGAGGCGGCCTGCCAGGACTTCTCCGCGACCGCCGCGATGGCGACCGATCCCGGTCAACTCGACGGCAGCGTACGGGAGATCGGGCGGCTCCTGGTGGACGGCGTGGAGATCGCGATGGAGCAGCTGCGCAATGCCGCACGCCAGGTGCAGCAGGCCTTCGCCGCCCAGACCCAAGTGCCCTACCAGCCCGCCAGTTTCACCGTCGGCGGGTTCACTCCGGCGCTGCACGGCGTCACGGCGGCCCCGCCGGGAATCGGCGCGGGATCGGGGCAGCCGGCCCACCATCTGAGCAACACCTGGCGGTCGGCCATCGCCGGGGCCGGGCTCGGCGGAGTGATCGGCGGGATGATCGGCGTGGTCGGCGGGCCGCCGGGCATCGCCGTCGGAGCGGCGCTCGGCGGGCTGCTCGGCAAGGTCGTGGGCGCCATCACCGGCTGGTCCGACTCGCGGCGCGCGGAGCGTGAGCGCGCCGAGCAGCAGCGCAAGGAGTGGTCCAGGGAGGCGGTCCGCGCGCTGACCTCAGGGACGCTGGCGCAGATCCGGGCCAACGAGGCCCGCGCGCTCTCCGCGTTCGACGAGGCTGCGGGGGACATCTCACGGCTCCTGGTCGCCGACATCGAGCGCGGCATCGAAGAGGCAAGGGAGTCCCTGGAGCGCTCCCGCAGGGAAGTGGAGGAGGAGCGCAAGCGCACCGAGGCCGAACAGCGCGCACGGCGGGCGGAGCTGACGGAGCGCAGGGACGGCTACACCCGACTCATCGAATCGGCGCAGGAGTTGGCGGACCTGGCGGGTGGGCCATGAGCGGCGCGGCACCCGGGCCCGTGCACGGGATCGACTTCGGCACGTCCACGTCCGCGCTCCTCATCGGACGCCCTGACGGCACGGTGACGGGGGTCAAGGACCCCGCCGCACCGCACGCCGGTCTCTCCATCAGGACCGCCGTGTGCCCCACGCCGCGCGGTGAACTGGCCGTCGGGCAGGCCGCGTTCGCGATCCGCATGGCCAACCCGGTCGAGTACCACGCCGAGTTCAAGCGGCACTTCGGCGAGTCGGTGCCGCTCCTCGTGGCGGGCCGCGCACGGCAGCCGCACGAGCTGACCGGCGAGATGCTCTCGTTCCTGCGCTCCTGCGGGCTCAAACAGGTCCCCGAGGAACCGCGGGCCGTGGTGATCACCGTCCCGGCGAGCTGGGAGGCGGGCAACCGCGAGCTGATGCTGGAGGCCGCCGAAGCCGCCGGATACCAGCGGTCGACCGTACGCCTGGTGACCGAACCGGTGGCGGCGCTCGCGCACGCCTTCGCGGAGCACCGCCCCGAGGACCGGCACTGCTTCCTGGTGTACGACCTGGGCGGCGGCACCTTCGACGTGGCGGTGGCGCGCAGCGCCGGCGCGGAGTTCGAGCTGGCCGGGGCGCCCGGCGGCCTCGCGGACGTCGGCGGCGGCGCCTTCGACCGGGAGATCCTGCGCTGGCTCTCCACGCGCTTCCCCGAAGTGGTGCGCACCGCCCTGGAGGCCCCCGCGCAGAACGGATACGCCCTCCTGGAGCGGCTGCAGATGCTCTCCCAGTGCCAGACGCTGAAACACCAGCTCTCCGTGGTGAACGACCACACCGAGTACTTCGCGGCCGACGGCGGATTCGTGCCGGTGACCATGGACAGCGGCGAGCTCGCGGAGCTGCTCGGCCCCTTCCTCGAACGCACCCTCACGGAGTGCGAGCGCACGCTCGCCGCCGCGGGGCTCGGCTGGGCGGACGTCGACGCGGTCGTGCCCGTCGGCGGCAGCAGCCGGCTGCGCGCGGTGGGCGGGGCCCTTTCGGACCGCTCGCGGCGGACCGTGCGGCTGCTGCCCGACCCGGACCTGGCGGTGGCCGGCGGCGCGGTGCTGCTCGCCCGGCGGGTCCTTGCCGAGGGGGAGCTGCCGCCGGGGCTGGCGCCCGGCGACCCGGTGGCGCGGCAGCTGCGCGCCGGACTGAACCACGACCTCATCGCGCTCGTACGCAGGCAAGCGCGCTAGCGAAGCGACATCCCGACCGACCCGGAAGTGAACATCCCGCCCGACCCGGAAGGAGTGGTCCCCATGGCCACCTTCAGCGACACCTGGCGTCAGCTGCTGCACGACTACGCGCGCGAGAAGGACTACCGCTATCAGGTCAGCGGTGACACGCGCCTGCTGCAGTTCTCCGTGGACAACCCCGGCCGCGACAGCGTCACGCTCCTCGTGGCGGACATCGGCGAGATGGTGCACTTCTCGATGACCGACAGCGGCTTCATCCCCAAGGACAAGGTGCCGCTGGCCGTGGCGGCGGTGAACCAGTACAACCAGGAGCACCTGCTGCCCAAGGCGTATGTGTACGAGAACGACAGCGGGCAGAGCGACCTGCACGGCGGCTGGACGCTGCCGGGCATGCTGGTGGTCACCCCCGCGCAGTTCTCCGAGATCATGGACTGGGCGCTGAGCGTGTGTCTGGAGCTCTTCGACTGGCTGCACGAGCACTACGGACTGTGATCGCGCCAGTACAACAGGGCCGCTTCGTGGAAGAGGGCGATCAGGAGATATCTTGATGTCGAGCAATGTTGCAGACGTGGAGCGGAGCACCGGTGACTGACTCGACCATCATCTACACCCACACTGACGAGGCCCCGGCCCTGGCGACGTATTCGTTCTTGCCGGTGATCGAGGCCTACGCCTCGACGGCCGGGGTCACTGTGGAGAGCCGTGACATCTCCCTGGCGGGGCGCATCATCGCCCTCTTCCCCGAGTTCCTCGAGGAGAGCCAGCGCATCGACGACGCCCTGGCCGAGCTCGGCGAGCTGGCCAAGACGCCCGGCGCGAACATCATCAAGCTGCCGAACGTCTCGGCCTCGATCCCGCAGCTGAAGGCGGCCGTCGCCGAGCTGCAGTCGCAGGGCTACGCGCTGCCGAACTACCCGGACGACCCGAAGACCGACGCGGAGAAGGACATCCGCGCCCGGTACGACAAGGTCAAGGGCAGCGCCGTGAACCCGGTCCTGCGCGAGGGCAACTCCGACCGCCGCGCCCCCGCGTCGGTCAAGAACTACGCCAAGGCGCACCCGCACCGCATGGGCGCCTGGACGGCCGACTCGAAGACGAACGTCGCCACCATGGGCGCCGACGACTTCCGCTCCACCGAGAAGTCCACGACGATCACCGACGCCGGTTCGCTGCGCATCGAGTTCACGGGTGAGGACGGCGCGACCACCGTCCTGCGCGAGTCCGTACCGGTCCTCGCGGGCGAGGTCGTCGACGCGTCCGTGCTGCGCGTGGCCGCGCTGCGCGAGTTCCTCACCGCGCAGATCGCCAAGGCCAAGGCCGACGGCGTGCTGTTCTCCGTGCACCTGAAGGCCACGATGATGAAGGTCTCCGACCCGATCATCTTCGGTCATGTCGTGCGCGCCTTCTTCCCGAAGACCTTCGCCGCGTACGGCGAGACGCTCGCGGCCGCGGGCCTGAGCCCGAACGACGGTCTCGGCGGCATCCTCAACGGCCTGGACGCCCTGCCCGAGGGCGCGAAGATCAAGGCGTCCTTCGAGGCCGAGATCGCCGAGGGCCCCGAGCTCGCGATGGTCGACTCCGACAAGGGCATCACCAACCTGCACGTGCCGTCCGACGTCATCGTCGACGCCTCGATGCCCGCGATGATCCGTACGTCCGGCCACATGTGGGGCCCGGACGGCGGCGAGGCCGACACCCTGGCCGTGCTGCCCGACAGCAGCTACTCGGGCGTGTACCAGGTCGTCATCGACGACTGCCGCGCCAACGGCGCCTTCGACCCGGCCACCATGGGCTCGGTGCCCAACGTCGGCCTGATGGCGCAGAAGGCCGAGGAGTACGGCAGCCACGACAAGACCTTCGAGATCGCCGCCGCCGGTACGGTGCGCGCGCTCGACGAGGCCGGCAACGTCGTCCTGGAGCAGACCGTCGCCCCCGGTGACATCTTCCGGATGTGCCAGGCCAAGGACGCGCCGATCCGTGACTGGGTCAAGCTCGCCGTCTCCCGCGCCCGCGCGACCGGTGACCCGGCCGTGTTCTGGCTCGACGAGAACCGCGCGCACGACGCGCAGCTCATCGAGAAGGTCAAGGCGTACCTCCCGGAGCACGACACCGAGGGCCTGCAGATCGAGATCAAGTCGCCGGTCGAGGCGACCAAGTTCTCCCTGGAGCGCATCCGCCGCGGCGAGAACACCATCTCGGTCACCGGCAACGTACTGCGTGACTACCTGACGGACCTGTTCCCGATCCTCGAGCTCGGCACCAGCGCCAAGATGCTCTCGATCGTCCCGCTGATGAACGGCGGCGGCCTCTTCGAGACGGGCGCCGGCGGCTCCGCGCCGAAGCACGTCCAGCAGCTGGTCAAGGAGAACTACCTGCGCTGGGACAGCCTCGGCGAGTTCCTCGCCCTTGCGTCCAGCTTCGAGCACCTGGCGCAGACGACGGACAACGCGCGCGCCCAGATCCTGGCCGACACGCTCGACCGCGCGACCGCCTCGTTCCTGGAGAACGACAAGTCGCCGAGCCGTCGCCTCGGTGGCATCGACAACCGCGGCAGCCACTTCTACCTGGCCCTGTACTGGGCCCAGGAGCTGGCCAAGCAGACCGCCGACGCGCAGCTCGCCGAGGCGTTCGGCCCGCTGGCCAAGACGCTGGCCGAGCAGGAGCAGACGATCGTCGACGAGCTGATCGCGGTCCAGGGCTCGCCGGCCGACATCGGCGGCTACTACCAGCCCGACTCGGCCAAGGCGGCGTCCGTGATGCGCCCGTCCGCCACGCTGAACAAGGCCCTCGCCATCCTCGGCTGAGCGCCTTCCGCCTGAACCGACGCCGCCCCCGCCCCCCCCCGGGGGGGGGGGGGCGGGCGGGGGGGTCGGACACGGGGGCGGGGGGGGGGCGGGAGACGCGCGGGCTGAGTGTGTGTG
>NZ_JBHYIG010000008.1:3946-29788 GCF_042740015.1 Streptomyces sp. NPDC059037 | reverse complement strand
GTCAAAAACCCCACCCCCTCTCTTTGGGGTGTGCTCTGTCCCCCTCAGCCGCCCCCCCCGCTGAGAGTTGGGTGGGGGGGGGGGGGGGGTTCTTACGTCACTGCTGCGAGGTCTGACCGAAGGCCACCGAGCGGATCTTGTTGTCGAAGCCGATGGAAGACAGATCGGCCACGTCGCCGTTGATCACCTTGGACGTGCCCTTGCAGCCGGCGCCGGTCCAGAGCTTCATCGAACCGCTCACCGAGATGGACGACGTCACCTCGGGGCGTGCCACGTTCTGGCAGCCCGCACCGGCGACGCCCTGCGCGGGCCCGTTGTCCGAGAAGTCGGCGTCGTCGAAGAGGATCGCGCTGCTCGCGGGCGCCGCCTGCGCGGCGTCCGGCGTCTCGGCGGGCGCGGCATCGGCGGGCACGCCGGACTTCTGGCCGCCTGGCTGGACGCCGAACCAAGTGCCGCCCACGCCCTGCCCGTTGGTGTCGCCGGGCTTGAGGTCCTTGCTGAAGCGGTACACCGGCCAGCCGCCGAGGGTGACCTGACGGGCGCCGTCGCCACGCTTGACCACACCGACGTCCGACGGCCGTACGCCGTCGACGAAGATCTTGCTCCCGGGACCGACGAGGACCGGCGGCCAGGTGGTCGCGCAGGCGCCGTTGCAGGTGGACCTGGAGGGCGACGCGGTGTCCTTGTCGAAGCGGTAGAGGGTGAAGCCGGAGCCGTTGACGACGACCGGGTCGAGCGCGCCCGCCTTGGCCGCCGACAGCTGGACCCATTTGCGCTGCACCGGCTTCGTCGCGGGCTTGCCGGGCGGGTTCGCCCAGTCACCGGTCTTCTTGGGCGCGTCGTTCTGCGCGGCCGTACCGGACTTGAGCGCGAGATCCATGGAGCCGTCGGCCGCGGGTGCGGAGTTGGAGGACTTCGCGTCCGGGGCCTTCGCGGCGTCCGATCCGTCATCGCCGCCGCCACAGGCGGAGAGCAGCAGGACTCCTGCCGCGGCGAAGGAGGCGAAGAAGGCGGTGTTCTTGCTGAGCATCGGAGTTCTCCTCGAGTCGTTGCCTTGGTTGCTCCGCGCTGTTCGGCGCGTTCGTAGCGTGAGTACGGGCGCCTGACTTCTTCTCACTCATCGATTTTCCGACCGAGACCAAACCGAGACAATGTCCAGACTGGGATCCATTCGAGGAACACCACGCGCCCCACGCGCCACCGTCCTGTACCGCTGCCATTCCCTATTTCTGAAACGAGTTCTACTGTGTGCGCCGTCAGCCCGAGGCCGTCCGAGGCCACCGGGAGCAAGCGAACGCAGGAGGGGCCGTGCACCTCGAATACACGCCTGAACAGCGGCAGTTGCGCACCGAACTGCGCGCCTACTTCGCCGAGCTTGTGCCCGACAACGCCTACGCCAGGTACGCCGATCCCGCGACGCAGAAGCGGTTCTACCGGGAGACCGTCCGCCGTCTCGGCACCGACGGCTGGCTCGGCGTCGGCTGGCCCAAGGAGTACGGCGGCCGCGGGCTCACGCCCATGGAGCAGTTCATCTTCTTCGACGAGGCCGCCCAGGCCGGGGTCCCGCTGCCGCTGATGGCCCTGAACACCGTCGGGCCGACGATCATGCAGTTCGGCACGGAGGAGCAGAAGACGTACTTCCTGCCGAGGATCCTCTCCGGGGAACTGGACTTCGCGATCGGCTACAGCGAGCCCGACGCGGGCACCGACCTGGCAGCCCTGAAGACCAAGGCGGTCAGGGAGGGCGACGAGGCCACCGGCCACTACACGGTGAACGGCCAGAAGATCTGGACCACCAACGGCGACACCGCCGACTGGGTCTGGCTCGCCGTCCGCACCGACCCGGACGCCCCGCCGCACAAGGGCATCACCATGCTCCTCGTACCGACGTCCGACCCCGGCTACTCCTGCACCATCATCAACACCCTTGCCTCGCACGACACCACGGCCAGCTACTACGAGAACATCCGCGTCCCCGTCTCGCGCCGCGTCGGCGACGAGAACAAGGGCTGGCGGCTCATCACCAACCAGCTCAACCACGAACGCGTCACCCTCGCCGCCCACGGCACCATGGCCATCCGCGCCTTCCACGACGTGCAGCGCTGGGCCGCCGACACCAAGCTCGCCGACGGCCGCCGCGTCATCGACCTGGGCTGGGTCCGCCGGCGCCTGGCCAGGACCCACACCAAGCTGGACGCGATGAAACTCCTCAACTGGCAGATGGTGAACGCCGTCCAGGAAGGCACCCTCACCCCCCAGGACGCCTCCGCCGTCAAGGTGTACGGCTCCGAGGCCCGCCGCGACGCGTACGCCTGGCTCATGGAGATCGTCGGCGCGGCCGGCGCCCTGAAGGAGGGCTCCGCGGGCGCGGTGCTCCACGGCGAACTGGAGCGCGGCTACCGCAGCGCCGTCATCTTCACCTTCGGCGGCGGCAACAACGAGATCCAGCGGGAGATCATCTCCTGGATCGGGCTCGGCATGCCGCGGGTGCGTCGCTGACGCCGACGCTTCACTGATCGCGGCCCGGCACCACCATCACCTCGGTGCCGGCCGCGCGGATCGCGCGCACCTGATCCGCCGCCAGGCCGTCGTCCACGACCAGCAGATCGAAGTCGGTCAGTGGTGCGAGGGCGTACAGCCCGTCCTTGCAGAACTTGGTGTGGTCCGCGACCAGCACCCGACGCGCGGCGCACTCCATCATCGCCCGCTTGACCTGCACCGTTTCCGGCGAGGTGTGATAGCAGCGGCCGTTGGTGACGGCCGTCGTGGACATGAACAGGACGTCGGCGCGAAAGGCGCGGACCGCGTCCGCGGTGTGCAGGCCCATGAACGCGTCGTACGCCGGGAAGTACGCGCCGCCCAGCGTGATCAGCGAGATGCCGGGTTCCTTCGCGAGCGTGGTGACGGCGGGCAGCGAGTTGGTGATCACGGTCAGCGGGGTGTGCTCGGTGGCCTGGTGCGCAAGGAGCAGGCAGGTCGTGCTGTCGTCGAGCAGTACCGTCTGGCCCGGCACGAGCAGTGTCGCGGCGGCCCGCGCGAGCAACTGCTTGGTCTGCGCCATGGTGGCCATCCGCTCCGCGACGCTGCCGTGGAACTGCGCCGAAGGCAGCCCGGTCGCACCTCCCCGCACCTTGCGCAGCCAGCCCTGTGACTGAAGGGCGTCCAGATCGCGGTGCGCGGTCATCAGACTGACGCCGAACTCCTCGGCGAGGTCCGCGGTGCGCACGAAGCCGCGGCCGACGACGGCCTCGCGCATCCGCCGTCGCCGCTCCTCCTGAGCCTCGACCCGGTCCATCGCGGTGCTCCCTCCGGTGGCCCTGCCCCGCGTGCTGCGCGGGCATGTGTGTGAAATCGCCGCGTTATGTTCGCACGGATTTAACGTAACTCTCCCAAGGAGAGCGGCGTCCGCGAGCGGCTCCGGTGCGACACAACACGGCAGGTCGCCGCCCTGATGGGAAGATTCCGGCCGCCATTGACTCGCGTTTCCGGCCAGCTGTTCCATCAGCTCGTCCCTCCCTCCTGCCCCCGCCGCAGAAAGGGGAAGAGTCGATGCCGACCCCTCCTCCGCGTTCGCTGATCACACGCCTGGGCATTCCACCGACCCTCGCCTGGGGCTACTTCGGGCTGCTCCTCTTCATGATCGGAGACGGCGTCGAGTCCGGCTATCTCTCGCCGTACCTGATCGACGAGGGCATCTCGCAGCCCCGGGTCGCGCTCCTGTTCACCGTCTACGGCGCCGCCGCCGCCATCGCCGCCTGGCTCTCCGGAGTGCTGTCCGACCTGTGGGGCCCGCGCCGCGTCATGTGGACCGGTCTGGGCATCTGGGGCGTCTTCCAGCTCCTCTTCCTCGTCCTGGCCATCCCCATGACGAGCTATCCGCTGATGATGCTCGGGTACGGCCTGCGGGGCCTGGGCTACCCGCTGTTCGCCTACGGATTCCTGGTCTGGATCGCCGCGGTGGCGCCGCGCGCCCGGCTCGGCACGGCCATGGGCTGGTTCTGGTTCGCCTTCACCGGCGGTCTGCCCACCCTCGGCTCGCTGGTCGCCAGCGGACTCATCCCGCAGATCGGCGCGTACGCCACCCTGTGGTCCGCGCTGGCGCTGGTGGCCGCGGGCGGTCTCATCGCCCTGCTGCTCGTCCGTGACGACCGGGGCGGGAAGCAGCCGCGCGGCGAGGGCGAGGGGCCGCTCGCCACGCTCCTCGGCAGCGTCACGGTCCTGTGGCGCAATCCCCGGGTCGGCGCGGGATCGCTCACCCGGGTCATCAACACGGCCTCGCAGTTCGGCTTCTTCGTGATCATGCCGATCCACTTCACGAAGACGGTCGGCTTCAGCCTCACCGAGTGGCTGCATCTGCTCAGCGCGATGTTCGCGACCAACATCTTCGCCAACCTGCTCTTCGGCGTGGTCGGCGACCGGTTCGGCTGGCGCCGGACCATCGCCTGGTTCGGCGGAGCCGGCTGCACCGTCAGCACACTGCTGCTCTTCTACGTCCCGAACGCGGCGGGTGACAACTTCCCGACGGCGCTGCTGGCCGCCGCCTTCTACGGGGCTACGCTGGCCGGATATGTACCGCTTTCGGCGCTTGTGCCCTCGCTGGAGCCGCGGCACAAGGGGCAGGCGCTCGCCGCGCTCAACCTGGGCGCGGGAGCCAGCACCTTCGTCGGCCCCGCGATCGTCACGCTCTTCGTCGGGCCGCTCGGTGTCACAGGGGTGGTCTGGATATTCGCGGGGATGCATGCGGTGAGCACCGTGCTCGCACACTTCCTGAAGCTGCCGGACGAGACGGGTGCGGCGAAGGCGGCCGGTGCCTCGCCGGGCGCCGAGCCCGCCGCCGCATCGACCCCGGCGTGAAAGGTCCCACTGATGTCCGTACTGACCATTGACGTCGGCACCACGATGATCAAGTCGGTCGTCTTCGACGACCAGGGCAAGGAGATCGCCGTCTCCCGGCTCGCCACCGAAGTGCTTCGGCCCCACCCCGGCTGGGCGGAACAGGACATGGACGCCGTCTGGAACGCCGTCGTCCACACCGTCCGCGGTGTGCTGTCAGGTCTCGCCGACCCCGTCTGGCTGGTGTCCTTCACCGCCCAGGGCGACGGCGCCTGGCTCGTCGACGAGCACGGCCGCCCCACCGGACCCGCCATCCTGTGGTCCGACGGCCGGGCCGGGGACCAGCTCACCGCCTGGCAGCGCGAGGGTGTCCTCGAAGCGGCCTTCCGCCGCAACGGCTCGCTGACCTGCGCCGGCATGCCCAACGCCCTCTTCAGCTGGCTCGCCGCCCACGACCCGGACCGCCTCGCGCGCTCAAGCACCTCGCTCACCGCCGCAGGCTGGCTCTTCCTGCGCCTCACCGGTGTCAGCGCCTGCGATGAATCCGACGCGTCCGCCCCGTTCCTCGACCACGCCACCGGCCAGTACGACCCGCGGATCCTCGACCTGTTCGGCCTGGGCGCGTACCACCGCCTCCTGCCGACCGTCCTCGGGGAGTCGGAGCGGATCGCCGAGATCACCGGCGATGCGGCAGGCCAACTGGGGCTGCCCGCCGGGCTGCCGGTCGTGATGTCCCCGTACGACATCGCCGCCACCGCCCGCGGCGTCGGCGTGGTCAACCCCGGCCAGGCGTGCAGCATCCTCGGCACCACCCTGTGCACGGAGATCGTCCGTACGGACGTGGACACCAGCGGCGAACCGTCCGGCATCAACATCGCCTACCGCGGCCGCGAGCGGGTGCTGCGCGCCTTCCCGACCCTCAACGGCGCCGAGGTGCTCGGCTGGGCGGCGCAGATGCTGGGTCTTGCCGGACCGCCGGAACTGGCGCGGCTCGCCTTCGCATCGGAACCCGGCGCCCGCGGACTGCTGTTCCTGCCCTACCTCTCCCCGGCCGGTGAACGCGCGCCGTTCCTCGACCCGCGGGCCCGCGGCTCCTTCTGGGGCCTGTCCCTGGAGCACTCGCGCGCCGACCTGGCCCGCGCCGTGTTCGACGGGCTCTCGCTGGTCCTGCGCGACTCGCTGGCCGCGGCCCGTACGGACGTGAGCGAGCTGCGGCTGTGCGGCGGCGGCGCCAACAGCGACGCGTGGTGCGCGCTGATCGCCGACGCGACGGGTGTGCCGACCGCCCGCTCCGGCGACACCGAACTGGGCGCCAAGGGCGCCTTCCTCACCGGCCTCGTCCGCACCGGCGCCGAGAGCAGCATGCATACCGCCGCCGCCAAGTACGTCCGGATGCAGAGCAGTTGGGAACCCGACCCGGAACGTGCGCAGTTCTACGCCGCCCTGTACGAAGACTTCATCGGCCGGCGGACGATCGCTCGCGAGGCCGGCTGGCGGGGCGGTGCGGTATGGCGGGGGAGCGGTGCCACAGGGCCGGGCGGAACCCCGCATGACGGCGACAGCATCCCCACCACCCCAGGAGGCCTCCGTGCCTGACGCCCCTTCCGCCGGCCACGCGCCCCTCGACGGCATCTGGCTGGGCCTCGACCTCGGCACCCAGAGTGCCCGCTGTGTGGCCGTCGACGGCACCGGCCGGCTCCTCGCCGCCGCCTCCCGGCCGCTGGCCGGCCACCGCGACGGCGTACGCCACGAGCAGGACCCCGAGCAGTGGTGGACTGCACTGTCCGCCGCCTGCCGCGAAGCCCTGGGCGGACTCGACGCCCGACGGATCCGCGGGCTCGCGATCGACGGCACCTCCGGGACGATCCTGCTCGCCGACACCACGGGCAGCCCGCTCACCCCCGGCCTGATGTACGACGACGGGCGCGCCGCCGACCAGGCGGCGACCGTCAACGAGGCCGGCGGAGCGGTCTGGCGGGAGCTCGGCTACCGCAGCATGCAGCCGTCCTGGGCGCTGCCGAAGCTGCGCTGGCTCCTGGACCATGACGCCGCGGCGTCCGGCGCGGGTGTCCGGCTCCTTCACCAGGTCGACCTGATCACCTGGCGTCTCGCCGGACAGCAGGTCGCCTCCGACGCCAGCCATGCCCTCAAGACCGGCTACCACCTGGTCGAGGAGGGCTGGCCGCACAAGGTCATGGCCGAACTGGGCGTCCCCGACGGCCTGTTGCCCGACGTCGTACGCCCCGGCAGCATCCTGGGAACCGTGTGCGCCGAGGCGGCGGCAGCCACCGGCATCCCCGAGGGCACCGCACTCGTCGCCGGAATGACCGACGGCTGCGCCGCCCAGATCGGCGCCGGAGCCCTGGAGCCCGGCTCCTGGAACTCGGTCCTCGGCACCACCCTCGTCCTCAAGGGCAGCAGCCCGCACCTGATCCGCGACCCGGCGGGCGTTGTGTACTGCCACCGCGGACCGGGCGAGAGCTGGCTTCCGGGCGGCGCGTCCAGCAGCGGCGCCGGTGTCCTCTCCCAGCACTTCCCCGGTGCGGACCTGGAGCGGCTCACCGAGCAGGCCGCCGCGCTCGACCCGGACGCGGTCGCCTATCCCCTGGTCTCCACCGGCGGTGAGCGCTTCCCCTTCCGCGCCCCCGGAGCCGAACCCTTCATCCTCGGGCAAGTCCCCACCCGCGCGGCCGAGTTCCACGCCTATCTGCTCGGCGTGGCTTGCCTGGAACGGCTCTGCCTCGACTACCTCGACCACCGCGGCGCGCCCGTCGACGGACCGCTCACCCTCACCGGCGGCGGCGCCCGCAACCGCTACTGGTGCCGCCTGCGCGCCGAAGTCCTCGGACGTCCCGTACGCCTGCCGGAACAGGCCGAGGGCGCCATCGGCATGGCGGTGCTCGCCGCCACATCCTCCGGAGCCGGCCTCCAGGAGGCGGCCGCCGCCATGGTCAGGATCGGCGCGGAGATCCGCCCATCGCCGGACCGCACCGCCCGCTACCTCCCCGTCTACCTCCGCTTCATCGACGAACTCACCCGCCGTGGCTGGCTCGACCAGGCCGTGGCCGACCACGCCCGCAGGAGGGCAGCGCAGTGACCGACTTCATCCTCGTACGCCATGGCGAAACCGTCTGGCACGCGGAGAACCGCTACGCGGGACGCACCGATGTGCCCCTCACCCCGCACGGACGCGAGCAGGCCGCCGCGCTCGCCGAGTGGGCCGTCACCGCAGGGCTCACGGCCGTCTGGAGCTCCCCGCTCTCCCGCGCCCGGCTCACCGCGGCCCCCGCCGCCGAGGCCTGCGGCCTCCCCCCGCGCGTGGACGAGCGTCTCTACGAACTCGACTTCGGCCAAGGCGACGGTCTGACCAGGGAAGAGATGCGACAGCGCTTCCCGGAGCAGCTGGCGGCCTTCCTCGACGACCCGGTCGGCAACCATCTGCCCGGCGGCGAGGACCCGCGCAAGGCCGCCGCACGTGCCGCCGAGTGCCTGGCCGACATCGCCCGCGAACAGCCGCACGGCAGGGTCCTGCTCGTCGCCCACTCCACACTGGTCCGGGTCCTGCTCTGCCATCTCCTCGGCATCCCGCTCTCCCACTACCGCCGGGTCTTCCCCCAATTGCTCAACGGCGCGCTCACGGAGATCCGCGTCGAGGACGGGCAGACCGCACTGCTGCGTCTCAACGCCCCCGCGACGGACCAGACCCCCGACTTCCGGTGATTCACGGACCGGCCACCCACCCGCACCGCCCTTCAGGAGACACCCGCCCATGAGCACCACCGTCCTCGCCGCAGGCAACCACTTCATCCGCCCGAGCCTGTTCACCCAGGCCGTGCGGGACGCCGCCGGGGATCTGCCGCTGGACGTCCGCGAGCTCCAATTCCCCTGGCCGCACACCCCGTTCGGCCCGGTCGCCGAGGTCATCGAGGCGTCCGGCAGCGAGGACGAGATGATCGAGGCGCTCCAGGGCGTACAGATCTGCGTCACCGAGCACGGCCCGCTCACCGAGCGCATCCTCGCCAACTGCCCTGACCTGAAGCTGTTCTGCACCAGCCGCGGCGGCCCGGTCAACGCCAACCTCGACGCCGCGACCCGGCATGGCGTGGCGGTCTGCTACGCCCCCGGCCGCAACGCCACCGCCACCGCGGAACACACCCTCACCCTGCTGCTCGCCGCGGCCCGCGGCGTCGGCGACACCCACACCGACCTGCGCAAGGGCACCTGGCGCGGCGACTACTACGACTACGACAACTGCGGCATCGAGATCGAAGGCGCCACCGTCGGCCTGATCGGCTACGGCGCCATCGGCAGCCGGGTCGCCAAGGTCCTGCGTGCCATGGGCGCCGAGGTCCTGGTGCACGACCCCTACGTACGGCCCGACGCGCTGGCCGGTGTCGCGGAACAGGTCTCCCTGGACGAGCTGCTCCGCCGCTCGCGCATGGTCTCCCTGCACGCCCGCGTCACCGACGAGACCAAGGGCATGATCGGCCGCGCGCAGATCGCCGCGATGCCCCGCGGGTCGGTCCTGGTCAACTGCGCCCGCGGCGCGTTGCTCGACTACGACGCCGTCTGCGACGCGCTGGACTCGGGTCACCTCTCCGGAGCGGGCTTCGACGTCTTCCCCGAGGAGCCGCTGCCCGCCGACTCCCGGCTCCTCACCGCCCCCGGTGTCGTCCTCACCCCGCACATCGCGGGCGGCAGCCGGCAGGTCGCGCACAAGGCCGCGCACATCGTGGCCGCGGAGGTCGGCCGCCACCTGCGGGGCGAGCCGTTGGTGCACTGCGCCAACCCGGAGGTGTTCAAGGCGGGTTGATGCCGACCTCGGCGGCGTAGCCTGCGGAGAGGAGGTGGTTGTATGCGCGAGGCATCCTCATCGCCGGAACGGGGCGCGGGGGACCCGGGGCTCTTCGGGCCCGCATCGGTGACCTGGCAGATGCACGGCGACCCGATGATGTGGGTCGCCGGGGTGCGCGCCCTGTATCTGCAGGCCCTGCATCCGCGCGCCGTCCGCGGCGTCATGCAGAACTCCGATTTCCGCAAGGACGCCTGGGGCCGCCTCATGCGTACCGCGAACTTCGTCGGCACCATCACGTACGGCACCACCGAGGCGGCCGAGCACGCGGGCGCGCGGGTCCGCAAGATCCACACGATGCTCAAGGTCACCGACCCGGACACGGGGGAGCGGTACCGCGTCGACGAGCCCGAGCTGCTGCTCTGGGTGCACTGCGCGGAGATCGACTCCTATCTGCACGTCGCACGCAGGTCGGGGTTCCGGCTGACCGACGAGCTGGCCGACCGCTATGTCGCCGAGCACCGCGAGAGCGCGCGGCTCGTCGGACTCGACCCCGCCGACGTCCCCGCGACGACCGCCGAACTCGCCGCGTACTTCGAGCGCGTCAGGCCCGAGCTCGCCGCGGGACCCGAGGCGCGCGACGTCGACGACTTCCTCCAACGACCGCCGACCCACCCGCTGTTGGTCCCGGCGCGCGCCCTGCTGTGGCGTCGCGTCGCGAACCTGGCGTACGCCTCGCTGCCTCCGTACGCCCACGAGCTGTACGGCAGAACGGCCCCGCCGCCCGCGACGGTGACCCGGCGTCTTGTCACCACCGGCACCATCCTGCGCACCGTCCCCGCGCGTGTGCGCTGGCAACTTCCGCCGAAGCACATTCTGCGCGCCATGGCCCGGCTCGGGCCCGGCAGCCGCCCTGCCCCGTACAAACTCGACAGCCGGGCAGCCATACTGGACGGGCCGGGGAGGGCGCAGCGAGGCAACGGGGGCGACGGCACGAGATGGCGGACACCAGGCTGATCCAGGGCCGGTACCGGCTGCTCGATCTCATCGGGCGCGGCGGCATGGGCGAGGTGTGGCAGGCGCGCGACGAGTCCTTGGGGCGCAGAGTCGCCGTCAAGTGCCTCAAGCCCCTCGGGCCCCAGCACGACCAGTCCTTCACCCGGGTGCTGCGCGAGAGGTTCCGGCGCGAGGCCCGCGTCGCGGCGGCGCTGCAGCACAGAGGCGTCACCGTCGTCCATGACTTCGGGGAGCACGACGGCGTCCTGTATCTGGTCATGGAACTCCTGGAGGGGCGCAACCTCAGCCAGCTCCTGGAGGACAACAAACAGCATCCGCTGCCCGTCGCGGACGTCGTGGAGATCGCCGACCAGGTCGCTGCCGCACTCGCGTACACCCATGACCAAGGCATCGTGCACCGCGACCTGAAACCCGCGAACATCATGCGGCTAAGCGACGGCACGGTGAAGATCTGCGACTTCGGGATCGCCAGGCTCGGCGCCGACATCGGCTTCACCTCCCGCCTGACCGGCACGGGCATCGCGATGGGCACCCCGCACTACATGTCGCCCGAGCAGATCAGCGGCGCCCAGGTCGACCAGCGCAGCGACCTCTACTCCTTCGGATGCGTGCTGTACGAGATCGCCACCGGCGCCCCGCCGTTCGACCTGGAGGACGCCTGGGCGGTCCTCGTCGGACACCGCGACACCCAGCCCGAGCCGCCGCGCAGGCACCGCGACGAACTGCCCGAATACTTCGACAAGATCGTCCTCGACCTGCTCGCCAAGGAGCCCGACGGACGGCCGCGGGACGCGCGGGAGCTCGGCCGCCGCATCACCGCGGGCCGCACCGTCCCCACGTACGTACCGACGGTCGTCACCCCGCCCGTGCACCGGCCCGAGCAGCCGCCGTCGCGCGAGCCGCGGCTGCCGTCCTGGACGCGCGGCATGACGACGGGCCACAAGGCGAACGGCACCTCCGAGCTGCGCACCACGCCGCCCGACGCGGCGGCAGGACTGACCGGCGAGTGGATCCCGCGAGCCGACGCGCGTCGGGCCGCCGCGCCCCACCGGCCCGAACGGCCCACGCCGCCCCCGGAGTTGGTGGCCACCCTCACCAGCAGGCACAACGCGGGCCTGAGCCTGGGGCGGCTCGGCCGCTGGGCCGAGGCCGGCGAGGTGCACCGCGCGGTGGCGGCCGAGCGGGAGCACGCCCTGGGCCCCGACCACCCCGACACGCTCGCAAGCCGCTACGAAGTCGGCTTCACGCTCAGCCGCACCGGGCGGGCCGCCGACGCCCTGCGCGAGTACGGACGCGTCGCGCAGGGCAGGGAGCGCACCCTCGGCCCCGACCACCCGGACACGCTCGCCGCCCGGCAGGAAATGGCGTACGTGATGGGGCAGTTGGGGCGGCACTTCGAGGCACACCAGCTGTACACATCCGTGCTTGCCGTACGGGAGCGGACCGCGGGCCCCGACCATCCCGACACCCTGCGCTGCCGGCACAACCTGGCGTACAACCTCAGCAGACTCGGCCGCCTGGAGGACTCCTACCGCCTTGCCCGGCAGGTAGCGACGGCCCGCGCGCGCGTCCTCGGCGAAACGCACCCCGACACGCTCGTCACCCGCTACGAAGTCGCTTACGCGCTCGGCCAGTTGGGCCGCTGGCCCGAGGCGCTCCAGACGTACCGCGAGGTCGCCGACGCGCGGGTGCGGGCTCTGGGCGCCGACCACCCCGACACGCTCGCCGCCCGCTACGAGGTGGGGATCAGCCTCGGCCGCCTCGGTCGCAGCGGGGAGGCCCTTGAGCTGTACCGCGACCTGATCGACGACCGCACCCGGGTGAACGGCCCCTCCGACCCGGAGACCCTGCGTGCCCGGCACGGCCTCGGCGTGAACCTGGGCCGCCAGGGCCGCTGGGAGGAGGCCCTGGCCGAGGCGCGCGACGTCTGCGCGATCCGCGAGCGGATCCTCGGCGGTGACCACCCGGACACGCTGGTCAGCCGCCGCGAGGTCGCCGTGGGCCTGGGCTGGCTCGGCCGCTGGGCCGACGCGCTGACCGAGTACCGCAGGGTCGCTGCCGCGCGTGAGCAGGTGCTGGGCGCCGACCATCCCGATGCGCTGGCCAGCCGCAATGATGAGGCGCATTGCCTGGAGCAGTTGGGTCGTGGGACGGAGGCGGTTGAGTTGTACCGGCGGGTTGCTGCGTTGCGCCAGCAGCGGGCTTCCGGGGGGCATTGACTTCTGGGGCGCGTCACGTGCGTCGTCTGCGGGCGCTCTTTGGCTGAGCGCGCAGTTCCCCGCGCCCCTTCGGGGCCCTCCGGAGGCGTTCACGTGCTAACAAGAGCTATGCCTCCTCGCGATCGATACGACGCCGTCATCGTCGGCGGTGGTCACAACGGACTCGTCGCCGCCGCCTATCTCGCCCGCGCCGGACGCACCGTCCTGCTCCTGGAGCGGCTCGCCACGACCGGCGGTGCCGCCGTGTCCAGCAGGCCCTTCGCCGGTGTGGACGCGCGGCTCTCCCGCTACTCGTATCTGGTCAGCCTGCTGCCGCGGAAGATCGTCCGGGAGCTCGACCTGGACTTCCGGGTGCGCACCCGCACCGTCTCCTCGTACACCCCGACCGAGCGCGACGGCGTACCGACGGGGCTGCTCGTCGGCGGCGGCGAGGCGCGGACGAAGGAGGCCTTCGCGCGGCTCACCGGAGGGCCGCGGGAGTACGAGGCGTGGCGGGAGTTCTACGGGATGACGGGGCGGGTGGCCCAGCGGGTCTTCCCCACGCTCACCGAACCGCTGCCCACCCGCGAGGCGCTGCGCGAGCAGGTCGGGGACGAGGAGGCCTGGCGGGTTCTCTTCGAGGAGCCGATCGGTGTCGCCGTCGAGGAGCGCTTCGCCGACGACCTCGTCCGCGGTGTCGTCCTCACCGACGCCCTCATCGGGACCTTCGCCGACGCCCACGACCCGTCCCTGCGGCAGAACCGCTGCTTCCTCTACCACGTCATCGGCGGCGGCACCGGCGACTGGAACGTGCCCGTCGGCGGCATGGGCGCCCTCACCGGCGCCCTCGCCGCGGCGGCCCGCGCGGCGGGCGCCGAGCTCGCCACCGACCACGAGGCCACCCGCATCGCCACGGACGGCACGACCGCCGAGGTGACCTATCGGACGGCCGACCGCGAAGCCACCGTCGCCGCCCGCCACGTCCTGGTCAACGCATCGCCGCAGGAACTCGCCGCCCTGCTCGGCGACACACCGCCCGCCCCGGCCGAAGGTGCCCAGCTCAAGGTCAACATGCTCCTCGAAAGGCTGCCGCGGCTGCGCGACACCTCGGTCGATCCGCACGAGGCCTTCGCCGGGACCTTCCACATCGCGGAGGGCTATGGGGAGTTGGCGACCGCGTACGCCCAGGCGGCGTCCGGTGAGCTGCCCGCCGCGCCGCCGTCGGAGATCTACTGCCACTCCCTGACGGACCCCAGCATCCTCGCCCCCGACCTCGTGGAGCGCGGCTGCCAGACCCTGACCCTGTTCGGGCTGCACACCCCCGCCCGGCTGTTCGGTCAGGACAACGACGCGGTGCGGGACGAGCTGCTGAAGTCGACCCTGGCCCAGCTGGACGCCCACCTGGCCGAGCCGATCGCCGACTGTCTGGCCACCGACGCCGAAGGGCGCCCGTGCATCGAGGCGAAGACCCCGCTCGACCTGGAACGGGATCTGCGCCTTCCCGGCGGCAACATCTTCCACCGGGACCTCGCCTTCCCCTACGCCCAGGACGGCACCGGCCGCTGGGGCGTGGAGACGCGGCACGCGAACGTCCTGCTGTGCGGCGCGGGCGCGGTGCGCGGCGGCGGGGTCAGCGGTGTCCCCGGGCACAACGCAGCCATGGCCGCGATGGGCGAATAGCCGCTGGTGGACTGGTGTACGGTCATGTGTCGTTGTCGTCAGGGGTGCGAGGCAGGAGAGGGGGTGGCGTCACGATGGCCGCTCGCCGCGCGGAGGGTGCGCCGACCTTCACCGAGCAGGCCCGCCGCCGCCAGCTCATCGAGTGCACGATCGACCTGATCTCCACCAAGGGCCATCCGGCGACGTCCCTCGCGGCCATCGCGGAGCGGGCGGGCCTGTCCAAGGCCGCCGTCCTCTACCACTTCTCGTCCAAGGACAACCTCACCCGGGCGGCGCTGGAGCATGTCCTCGCGGAGTTCACTGCGTACGTCAATGAGCGCGTGGCCGCCGAGCCGGACCCGCGCGCGGCCGTCGTCGCCTACGTACGCGCGATGATCGGTTACCAGCAGGCGAACCGCCGCCATGTGCGCGTGATCACCGAGATGCTCCTCGACGACGAGGGCGGCACCCGGCTCAAGACGCCGGGCGGCCACGACACGGCGGGCCGCTGGAACGCCCTGGCCGACCTCCTCAGCGCAGGGCAACGGGCCGGACGGTTCAGGGAGTTCGACCCCGCCACCGTGGCCCTCGCCATCGGTGGTTCGATCGACGGCGTGGTCGCGCACTGGCTCGCCCACCCCGAACTCGACCTGGACGCGGCGGCGGACGAGCTGGAGACGTTCACGCTGTACGCGATCGAGCGACGCGGCTGAGCGCCGGGCCCTACCGCCGGGCGAACTCCGGCGCGTGCTCGGGACGTACGCCCACACCGCCCAGATATCCCGTCACGGTGCGCAGCGCGGGAACCCTCCGCAGCATCCGCAGCGGCACCGGAAGGCGATCACCCCTGAGCGTGCCGTCCAGGGCGGGCTTGAGCAGCATCTCGTGCTCGCCCAGCTGCTGTTTCTGCGTCACCGCCATCGGCAGCCTGCGCCGCTTCTGTACCCGCTCCAAGTCGCGTACGCCGACCTCGCCGCGCCGCAGCGGCCCGGCGAGGAGCCGGGCGGCCGCGACGGCGTCCTGCACCGCGAGGTTGACCCCGACGCCGCCGACCGGCGACATGATGTGCGCCGCGTCGCCGATGCACACCAGCCCGTCCCGGTACCAGCGCGGCAGCCGCCCCATGGTGACTTCGAGGAGCTTGACGTCGTCCCAGGAACGGATGGCCTCCATCGCCGCCCGGTCCCAGCCGAGCAGTCCGCCGAGCCGCTCGCGGAACCACCCGATGTCGTGGGCGCGCAGCTCGCCGTCCGTGCCCTTCTTGATGAGGTAGGAGGTCTGGTAGTAGTCGCCGCGGTCCATCGTGGCCGCCACCTGGCCGTCACGGATGCTCATGAACACCCGGCCGCTCTTGCTGTCGTCGCGCGGCGCGGGCACCCGGACCTGCCACACGTCGATGGGTACGTCGAAGAAGTCGGGCCGCAGTCCCGCCGCCTCGCGCACCAGGGAGTGCCGCCCGTCGCAGGCGACCGTGAGATCGGCCGCGAGCTCGCCGGGCGTCCCGTCCGGGTCGGTGAAGTGGACGCCGGTCACCCGGCCGTCCTCGTCGGTGCGCAGGCCGGTGACCTCGGTCCGCATGCGCAGCGTGAACGACGGCTCCTGCGCCGCGGCGCCCGCGAGCAGATCGAGGAAGTCCCACTGCGGGACCATCGCGATGTACTTGTGCCGGCCGGGGATGTGCCGCAGATCGCCCGCGACGACGGTGGTCCCGTCGATGCGCATCCGCATCTCCCGCAGCTTGCGGGCGGGCAGCCGGGCGAACCGTTCGCCGAGGCCGAGCTCGTCGAGCAGCCGGAGCGTCGACGGGTGGACGGTGTCCCCCCGGAAGTCACGCAGGAAGTCCCCGTGCTTCTCCAGGACGGTGACCTCGACACCGGCTCTTGCGAGCAGCAATCCGAGCATCATTCCGGCCGGCCCGCCGCCCACCACACAGCACGTCGTGCGTTCCATGCTTGCGCCCTCCCTCGTCGCGTGCGGCCACTCTAACCGATCGGTCAGATGTCTGACCGATCGGTCAGAAGTCGCGTCGCGTCCGGGAGTTGGGGCTGTTGCTCAGTCGCTTGCTCAGCCGCTTGCTCAGCCGGTTTCTCGGTCGGTTTCTCGGTCGGTTTCTCAGTCGGCCGATGCGGCCCAGCCCACCGCCTCGATGCGCGCGGCGTCGGCGGGCCGTGCCTCGTCGAAGGCCGTACGGTCGCCGTCCTCGACCCGCAGCCCGTCGGCGTACGCGCCGCGCCCCACGTACAGCTGGTCCGTCGTGTACCGCCAGCGCAGCCGCACCTGCTCGCCCTGCCAGGCGGCGAGGTCCGCGGTCAGGCGGTGCCAGACGCGGCCGGACCAGCCGGTGGTCGTGCCGTCGGGGTGCGGGAGCGGGTCCGCGCCCTCGCGCGCGGTGGTGAAGGGCACCGCCTGCCAGGTGCTGCCGTCGTCGCGCGACGCCTCAAGCCGCAGCAGGTCGGAGCCGGGCTCGGTGTCCCACCACAGCGCGCAGCGCAGCCGCGCCCGGTCGGTGGTGAGCGTGAGCGGCGGCAGGGCGAGCGTGGCCGATGTCGCGTTCGCCATGCCAGAGAACCAGGCGGTGCGGCCGCGCGCGGGGCGTACCGGGACGGCGCGTGCCATGCGGTTCGCGGCGGCCACTCTGGGGGCCGAGCCCGAGCGCCAACTGCGTACCGGGTGAACGGAGTTGCCGAGTACGACAAGGAAGGAGTCGGTCGTCGGGTCGAGGACGAGCGAGGTGCCCGTGAAGCCGGTGTGGCCCGCGGTGCGCGGGGTTGCCATCGCGCCCATGTACCAGTGCTGGTAGAGCTCGAAGCCGAGGCCGTGCTCGTCGCCGGGGAAGGCGGTGTTGAAGTCGGTGAACATCAGCTTCACGGACTCGGCGGTGAGGATGCGGGAGCGGCCGTAGGCCCCGCCGTTGAGCAGCGTACGGCCGAGGACCGCGAGGTCCCAGGCGCAGGAGAAGACGCCCGCGTGTCCGGCGACGCCGCCGAACCCGAAGGCGTTCTCGTCGTGCACCTCGCCCCAGACGAGCCCGCGGTCGAGGCCCGACCAGGGCAGTCGGGCGTCCTCGGTGGCGGCGATCTTCGGCTGCCAGGAGGCGGGCGGGTTGTAGCGAGTGCGGTGCATCCCGAGCGGAGCAGTGATCTCGTCGTGGAGCAGTGCATCCAGCTGACGACCCGTGATCTCTTCCAGGACCAGCTGCAGCGAGATCAGATTCAGGTCCGAGTAGAGGTACTTGGTGCCCGGCGGGTTCAGCGGAGCCTCGTTCCAGATGAGGCGCAGCTGTCCCTCGCGGGTGGGCTCCTTGTAGAGGGGGATCCAGGCGCGGAACCCAGAGGTGTGCGTCAGCAGTTGGCGGACGGTGATGTCCTGCTTGCCCGCGCCCCCGAAGTCGGGGAGGTACGAGGCGACCTTCGCCTCCAGTTCAAGACGGCCCCGTTCGATCTGCTGCACCGCGAGCAGCGAGGTGAACAGCTTGGAGACGGAGGCGAGATCGAAGACCGTGTCCTTCGCCATGGCGATCTGCCGGTCGGCGGGGAACTCGACGCCGGTGTCGGTCTTCTCGTCGTACGCCGAGTAGCGCACCGCCTTGCCGATGGGCTGGTGCAGGGCGACGGTGCCGCCGCGGCCCGCGAGCAGGACGGCGCCCGCGTACCACGGGTGCTTGGGGGAGGGGTCGAGGAACCGCTCGGCGTCGACGACCAGTTGCCGCAGATGTCCGGCGAGCAGCCCGGCCCGCTCGGGGGTGCCGGGGCGCAGCGTCGGATGCCCGCTACCGGTGACGGCCGCCGCGGGCCCCGCCGGGAACGGCACCAGGGCGAGGGCACCGCCCAAGGCCAGGGCCCTCGTGCCCAGTTGGCGCCGGCTCAGCCCGCCACCCGCTCTGTCCGCCGATCCGCCGTCCTCGGCCATGTCCGTGCCCCCTCCTGAATCGCGCTAGAACTGAGCTCCTGTACTGCTGCCGAGCTCCTGAACTGAAACTATCTTTCGAGATCACCAGGGACTGCTGAAACTTTCATGTCAGGGTCGAGCCCTGTCAACCATGGGCGCAGAGCAAGAATCTGACACCGCATCAGAAAATCTCTTCCGTCGTCCGCACCGCTGCGGCATCCTGCGCCCATGCAGACAGAGCTGAGCAGAAAACTGGGAGTCGAGCACGCCATCTTCGGCTTCACGCCCTTCCCGGCGGTGGCGGCCGCCATCAGCAGGGCGGGCGGATTCGGTGTGCTCGGCGCGGTCCGCTACACGGCACCCGACGAACTGGCCCGCGACCTCGACTGGATGCAGGAGCACGTCGGCGACCGGCCCTACGGCCTCGACGTGGTGATGCCCGCGAAGAAGGTCGACGGGGTGACGGAAGCCGACGTGGAGGCCATGATCCCCGAAGGCCACCGGCAGTTCGTCAAGGACACCCTCGGCAAATACGGCGTACCCGAACTCGCGGAAGGCGAGGCGTCCGGCTGGCGCATCACCGGCTGGATGGAGCAGGTCGCCCGCAACCAGCTAGACGTCGCCTTCGACTATCCGATCAAGCTGCTCGCCAACGCGCTCGGCTCACCGCCCGCCGACGTGATCCAGCGCGCCCACGACCACGACGTACTCGTCGCGGCGCTCGCCGGCAGCGCCCGGCACGCGCGCAAGCACGCGGACGCGGGCATCGACATCGTCGTCGCGCAGGGCTACGAGGCGGGCGGCCACACCGGCGAGATCGCCTCGATGGTGCTCACCCCGGAGGCCGTCGATGCCGTGGCGCCGCTGCCGGTGCTCGCGGCGGGCGGCATCGGCAGCGGGGAGCAGATCGCCGCCGCGTTCGCGCTCGGCGCACAAGGGGTGTGGCTCGGCTCCCTCTGGCTCACCACGACCGAGGCCGACCTGCACTCGCGGGCGCTCACCGAGAAGCTCCTCGCGGCCGGTTCGGGCGACACGGTCCGCTCCCGGGCGCTGACCGGCAAGCCCGCCCGCCAGTTGCGCACCGACTGGACGGACGCCTGGGACGACCCGGAGGGACCCGGCACCTTGCCCATGCCGCTGCAGGGTCTCCTTGTCGCCGAGGCGGTCTCGCGCATTCAGAAGTACGAGGTGCGGCCGCTGCTCGGCACACCCGTCGGGCAGATCGTCGGCCGGATGAACAGCGAACGCAGCGTCCAGGCCGTCTTCGACGATCTGACCCGCGGCTTCGAGCAGGCCATCGACCGCGTGAACCGCATCGCCGGACGCGACTGACCAGACGGAGGAGAGGCCCCATGACCAGCACGCCCCCCAACGGCTTCTGGGCGCAGGCCGCGGCGGACCCGGACCGCGTCATGCTGATCGCACCCGACGGAGCGGAGTGGACCGCCCGCCGTCTGCACGCGGCGGTCAACCAGCTCGTCCACGGACTGCGCGCCGCGGGACTCGAGCGCGGTGACGCGTTCGCCGTGGTCCTTCCCAACGGAGTCGAGTTCCTCACCGCGTATCTGGCGGCCTCCCAGGCCGGCCTCTATCTCGTCCCCGTCAACCACCATCTCGTCGGCCCCGAGATCGCCTGGATCGTCGCCGACTCGGGCGCGCAGGTGCTCATCGCCCACGAGCGGTTCGCGCAGGCGGCGACCGCGGCCGCCGACGAGGCGAAGCTGCCGACCAGCCATCGCTACGCGGTGGGCGAGGTGCCCGGCTTCCGCCCGTACGCCGAACTCCTCGCCGGACAGCCGGAGTCGGCACCGGACGGCCGTACGCTCGGCTGGGTCATGAACTACACATCCGGTACGACGGGACGCCCGCGCGGCATCCGCCGCCCGCTGTCCGGGAAGCTCCCCGAAGAGTCGTACCTCGGCGGCTTCCTGGGCATCTTCGGCGTGAAGCCCTTCGACGGCAATGTGCACCTGGTCTGCTCGCCGCTCTACCACACGGCGGTCCTCCAATTCGCGGGCGCCGCCCTGCACATCGGCCACCCGCTGGTCCTCATGGACAAGTGGACGCCCGAGGAGATGCTCCGCCTCATCGACACGCACAAGTGCACGCACACCCACATGGTGCCGACCCAGTTCCACCGGCTCCTGGCGCTGCCGGACGCCACGAAGGCGGCGTACGACGTGTCGTCGATGCGGCACGCCATCCATGGCGCCGCGCCCTGCCCCGACCATGTGAAGCGGGCGATGATCGAGTGGTGGGGCGAGTGCGTCGAGGAGTACTACGCGGCCAGCGAGGGCGGCGGCGCCTTCGCCACCGCCCAGGACTGGCTGAAGCGGCCCGGCACGGTCGGCAAGGCCTGGCCGATCAGCGAACTGGCCGTCTTCGACGACGACGGCAACCGGCTGCCGCCCGGTGAACTCGGCACCGTCTACATGAAGATGAGCACCGGCGGTTTCGCGTACCACAAGGACGAGTCGAAGACGAAGAAGAACCGCATCGGCGACTTCTTCACGGTCGGCGATCTCGGCTTGCTCGACGAGGACGGCTATCTCTACCTCCGCGACCGCAAGATCGACATGATCATCTCGGGCGGCGTCAACATCTACCCCGCCGAGATCGAGTCCGCACTGCTCACCCACCCCGCCGTCGCGGACGCAGCCGCGTTCGGCATCCCCCACGACGAGTGGGGCGAGCAGGTGAAGGCGGTCGTGGAAGTGGCAGAGGGCCACACGGCGGGCGACACACTGGCGACCGAGATCCTCGCCCACTGCGAACGCCAACTGGCGGGCTACAAGCGCCCGAAGAGCGTCGACTTCATCGAAGCGATGCCACGCGACCCGAACGGCAAGCTGTACAAGCGACGACTGCGGGAGCCGTACTGGGAGGGGAGGGAGCGGGCGCTCTAGGCGGCTTTGGCGACTCGGCACGCCCCGCTAAACGCTTCTGCCGTGGCCGGAGATGTACGGGCATGGACGTCTTCACATTCCCGATGCGCGGATGGGTAGTTGAGTGGCTCGGCCTCGGCCTGCACGTGGTGCCCGGGTCGGCCTGCGGTGTCTTGCTCATCGCCGTGGCGGCCCGGATCCTTGCCGAGAGGTCACGCCGCAAGACGCTGCTGGCCATCACGACGCAGGCGCCGCCCGGCACAGTGGTGGCGCAGGAGCGCGGGGCAGGGGGGCCGCTGATGGTGATCCAGGTCGGCAGCGGGCATACGGAGAGGGACTCGTGACGCCCCGCGTTCCACCGGAGAACTGGGCGGAGGTCGTGGACCTCTACCTGCGGCACCGGGACGACCTGGTCGGGTTCGCCACCAGGATCCTGGGGGACGAACGCCACATGGCACACGACCTGGTCCAGGAGACGTTCCAGGCCGCTGCCCTGCAGTGGGACGCGCTGCGGGGCTATGGTCCCTGCGGCCGGAAACGCTGGCTGTACCGAGTGGTGAAGAACAAAGTATTCGACCAGTGGGGCACCGCGGCCGGACGGCGCCGTCTCGGGGGCCGTCTCGGGTACGAGGACCCGGTGGCCGACATGGACACCCCGCGTACGGCGGTGTCCAATCTGCTGCTGCAGAAGTGCTGGAAGGTCATCGACGGCATGCCCACCGCGCAGCGAAGAGTTGCCCTCCTCAAGTGGCAGGGTGACTGGACCAACCGTGAGATCAGCCAACACCTGACCATCGCCCAGAGCACCGTGCGAGTCCATGTGCGCAACGCGCGGAGCACCCTTGCGGTGGAGCTGGGGGACGAAGTGGTCTTCCCGTCGTCCTGGAGGGACGACGACCTGGGAGAGGAGGCGGCAGGATGAGCAACGGTCAGGAACGGCGGGACGGGCCCGGCACTCCTCCCTGGGCCGGCAGACCGGTGGACGCCGACGACCTCCTGCGGCAGCTCGATCGCGCGGTCGACGCACACCTGCCGACGCCGAGCGCCGCCGACGGGGTCAAGGACCTGATGGACTGGATGCAGCAGGAGGCCCCGCCCTCGGCCCGGAAGCCGCAGTCGCCGCCGCACACCGGCGGAGCAGACGTGCTGGCGCTCACCGGAGATCTCGATATGGAGTCAGCCACACATGTCCGTGAGGTCCTGCACTCGGCGCTGAACGACGGCACCGGAGACCTGGTCCTGAACCTGAGCGGCCTCACCTTCTGCGACGCCACCGGACTCGGCGTGATCATGGGAGCCCATCGTCGGGCGGGGCGTCTCGGGCGCCGCCTGATCCTTCAGGACGTACCTCGGCACCTGGAGCGGGTCCTCGTGATGACCCGCCTCAACCGCATTCTGGAGATGGAGAGTTCCGCCACCGAAGGCGACGGGTCACCTCATCCCGCGCTCGGCCTGTGCGAAGACGCGGCCGGCCGCTACCGCTGAGCACGACAGAGCCGGGCCGCGAGGTCTCAGCGGCGCTCGCGCACCTTCACCACCTTCAGCTTCGGGTCGCTCAGGATGTCCTTCTCGCAGAACCGCGACGTCACCCAGCGCTCATCCGCGTACAGCCGCGTCTGATCGCTGAAGTACGGCGATCGGGGGTTCGATGACTGCGCGTAGGTGAGGAGCGTGCGGGCCTCGGGGCAGCGGGTCTTGTTCCAGCCCACCGCCTGGATGTGGCTCGATCCATGCGCGACCTCGGTGTAGCCGCCGGACTCCGCGTTCCAGACCGGCTCCACCTTGTTCCATACGCCGATGGATTCCGTGCCGCCGTGGATCGGGATGCGCTGCCCGCCGCGTACGACGAACTGGTGCTGCCCCAGCGGCGCGTCGACCGCGATCCCCGCCTCGTTCAGCTCGGTCACCGCGTCGGCGAGCGCGGTCGCGAAGCCCGGCGCGGCCGTGTTGAGGGTGTTCGGGGTGCGCACCGGGTCGGCGGCCGAGAACGGCACCTTCCACAGCTGGGCGTTCGGCACGGCGGCCGTCAGCTTGCGCCAGAACCGGTCGAAGAGCAGCGCGCCCCTGCTGTCCGTGTTCATGGTGCGGTCCCAGGCTTTGAGGGCGTCGCAGGCCTTGCGTACGTCGACTGCCTTGCCGTCACCGCCCGTTGCTGTGCCTCCGGGCAGAGCCGCGCAGGCGCGGGCCGCGTCGTCGGCCGCCAGATCGCCCGCGGGCGCGCGGTTGGCGAACTGCTGCTTCTGAAGGTCCTTGACCGTCAGGCGGCCCTTCGCGGCCATCGCCGAGACATCTTCGATCGCGCCGCGCGTGCGCAGGGAGCGCTGCGTGCCGATCGTCCCGAAGACCCGCTCGTAGCCGGTGATCGGCCGGTCCGCGTTGGCCAGCCAGGCGCTGTCGTTGGAGTTCTCGGCGTACGGGGCGTCCTTGATGGTCGGCATCTTCGACGGGCCGAAGACACCCGGCTGGAGCGCGTCCTTGTCCGAGCCGAGCGCGCAGTCGCCGCGCGAGCCGTCGAGCACGGCCACACCCGATGCCGGATACGTCACCTTGCCCAGATCGGTGGAGCAGCGCTGGGCCAGGTCGTCGGTGATGCGGGGCAGCACCTGCGACTGGGTGAGCAGCGAGTGTCCCGCGCGGTCCGCTGCCACGGTGTTCACCCACGGGAGGCCCTGGGTCTCGCGCAAGGACTTCAGGATGCCGTCGGTGGAGCGGGCCTTGCCGAATCCGAGGTCGGTGTCGCTGCCGCGCAGATTCACCGCGTTGGGGTCGTTCAGCGCGTACGCCGTCTTCGCCGTCCAGGGCAGCGGGAGTTGAGAGCCGAGCCCCGTGGTGACCGGGCCGTACCGGGTCCACCACTGGGTACGGGTCACCGGTGCGCCGTCCTTGACCGGCACCTCGACCGTCCGCTTCGTCATCTTCTCCGGCTTGCCGTCCACCAGATAGCTGGTCGGGTCGGCGGGATCGAGGGTCAGCTGGTGCAGGTTGAGGGTCACGCCGGTCGCCACCGTGTGGCTCCACGCCACATCGCCGTTGAAGCCGATGTTGACCACGCTCGTGCCGAGGAGCGAGCCGCCCGAGACGTTCAGCTCGCCGGGGATGGTCTGCTGCGACTGCCAGAAGCGGCGGCCGCCCTGCCAGGGGTAGTGCGGATTGCCGAGCAGCAGGCCCCTGCCGTTCGCGGTGGTCTTCCCGCTGAACGCCACGGCGTTGGAGCCCATGTCGGCGTCGTCCGCCGAGAACATCTCGCGTGCGGCCTTCGCCGTGCGCTCCGGGTCGGGCGCGGACCGAACCGTGGTCTTCGTGGGATTCGCGGTCGGCGGCTGCGCGGCGGTGATGCCGTCGATGCCGCGCCCCTGGCCGCCGAGTACCTGGACGGCGAAGCCCTGCCGGGCCACGTCGAGGGAGGTGATCGGGCGGACCCACTTGGCGCCCTTGCAGGCCGGGTCGGTGACGCGATTCTGCTTCAGCCAGGCGTTGTAGCCCGCCGCGAAGCCGCGCATCAGCTTCTTCGAAGCGGCGCTCGGCCCGGCCGGGGCGGGCTGCTTGAGGAGCTTCTCGACCGTGCGCGTGTCGCGGACACCGCCGAAGTACAGGTCGCTGGAGAGGTTCGTGGTCGCCGAGGACAGCGAACCGTCGGGCTTGCCGTCAGGGCCGAAGTGGCGTGACCGCTCCCCGCGTACGGTCACGTATCCCTCGGCGAGGGTGCACACCTGATCGGCGGCCTGCGCCCAGCCGGTGCCGAAACCGAGGTTCTCGTAGTCCTTGGCGAGGATGTGCGGGATGCCGTACTGGGTGTAGCGGACGGTGGCGGAAAGGCCACCGCCCGACGGGCGGTTGGCGCGCTCCTCGGCCGCGCCGGCGGTGGCGGCGGACGACGGCAGGAGGGCCGTGGCGGTCAACAGGGTGATGCCGAGGGCCGTCAGGCGTCTGGTGCGGGTACGCATGGTGCCTCCCAACTGGTGTGGCGGGAAGGGGCGGTTGAGCGTACCAACCGGTATGTCGCTTGATCGAGTAGCCGGACCGGCCTTGTTCGCGACCCGTCCGGAGCCCTGACGTTCGCGACCCGTACGGAGCCTTGACCGCCGTGACGGGCGGGGCACAGGATCACGCCATGACGGGTGTACGCGGAAACACGGTCGACGGGGTCCTTCGGCGGAGCGCGCGGCGCGTGCCGGGGCGGGTGGCGCTGCGCTACGGCGAGCGGTCCTGGACGTACGCGGAACTGGACGACGCCGTATCCCGCGCGGCGCAGGTGCTGCGCGACGCGGGACTCGGCCACGGGGATCGCGTAGGCGCCTACGCCCACAACTCCGACGCCTATCTCATCGGCTTCCTCGCCTGCTCGCGGGCGGGCCTGGTCCATGTGCCGGTCAATCAGAACCTCGTCGGCGACGACCTGGCGTACATCGTGGGCCAGTCGGGCAGCTCCCTGGTCCTCGCCGACCCGGACATCGCGCCGCGCCTTCCCGGCGACGTGGCCGGGCAGGCCCCGCGGGGCCGGGGCGGAAGCCCAGTAGGGAGGGGGGGGGGGGGCGCCGGGGGGGGGGGGGGGGGGGCCCGGGCGGCCGGC
>NZ_JBHYIG010000008.1:0-3936 GCF_042740015.1 Streptomyces sp. NPDC059037 | reverse complement strand
CCCCCCCCCCCCCCCCCGCCGCCCCGCGCCCCCGCGGGGGCGCGCCCCCGCGCGCCCCCCCCCGGCCGCCCCCCGCGCACCCCCCCCGCCCCCCGCGCACGACTCCCTGCTCGCACGGCTCGCGTCGGCACCGGCGTACGACGGGGAGGAGCCCGGCACGGACGACTTGGCGCAGCTGCTCTATACGTCCGGCACAACGGCCCTTCCCAAGGGCGCGATGATGGCCCACCGAGCCTTGGTGCACGAATACGTCAGCGCCATCACCGCCCTTGACCTCAAGGAGACGGACAAGCCCGTCCACTCGCTGCCGCTCTACCACTCGGCGCAGATGCACGTCTTCCTGCTGCCCTACCTCGCGGTGGGCGCGGAGAACACCATCCTCGACGCGCCCGCCGCCGAGCCCATCTTCGACCTGGTCGAGGCGGGCCGCGCCGACAGCCTCTTCGCGCCGCCCACGGTGTGGATCGGCCTGTCGAACCACCCCGGCTTCGCGACGCGCGACCTCGGCGCCCTGCGCAAGGCCTACTACGGGGCGTCGATCATGCCCGTACCCGTCCTTGAACGGCTGCGCGAACGGCTCCCGTCGCTCGGCTTCTACAACTGCTTCGGACAGAGCGAGATCGGCCCGCTGGCCACGGTCCTCGGGCCCGACGAGCACGAGGGGCGGATGGACTCCTGCGGGCGGCCCGTCCTCTTCGTCGAGGCACGCGTCGTGGACGAGCGCGGCCAGGAGGTGCCCGACGGCACACAGGGCGAAGTCGTCTACCGCTCCCCGCAGTTGTGCGAGGGCTACTGGGACAAGCCCGAGGAGACCAAGGAGGCGTTCCGCGACGGATGGTTCCACTCCGGGGACCTGGCCGTGCGGGACGAGGAGGGCTACTTCACGGTGGTCGACCGGGTGAAGGACGTCATCAACTCCGGGGGAGTGCTTGTCGCGTCGCGCCAGGTCGAGGACGCGCTCTACACCCATGAACGGGTCGCCGAGACCGCCGTGATCGGGCTGCCGGACGAGCGCTGGATCGAGGCGGTCACAGCCGTCGTCGTACGCAATGGCGAGGTCACGGAGGACGAACTGATCGACCACGCACGCGAGAAGCTCGCCCACTTCAAGGCACCCAAGCGGATCCTGTTCGTGGACGAGCTGCCGCGCAACGCGAGCGGAAAGATCCTCAAGCGGGAGCTGCGGGACCGGTTCAGCGCCGAATGATGCCACCGCGGCGCGGGTTCACGGTGGGCCGACTCGGCGGGCGTGCTTCCAGACCAGCTCCACCTCGCGGCTGAGGTAGTCGTACATGTCGCCGCGGCGGTACTTCTTGACGGGCGTCGAATGGCCGTGCCGGTTGCTCTGATAGCGCGTCAGATAGGCCGCGCGGTCGGTGAGGATGATGCGGCCCACGTGCGGCAGGTGGTAAAGGCGTAGCTCCAGGGATGCGGGATTCATGTATCCCTCCAGGAAGGTGACATTCTGCCGGACCTGTTCCCGCAGCAGGCCGTTGCCGTAGGCGTGGTCGAACGCGCTGATCTCCTCCTCCCGGTCGGCGATCCAGTCCGGCTGCTGAGTGCAGTCCGGGTCGGGGAGGAGGATGCGCACATCCTTGGAGCCGCCCCGTCCCGCACGCAGGGTGTCGGCGAACACCTGCCGCTGGAGGTCGTTGCCACGACTGGTGATCACGGTCACCCAGCGCGCCCGGTCCAGCTCAGCCTGAAGGTCGCTGGCGACCGCGCCGGAATCACGGAAGGTGTCTTCGAGATCGAGGCCGAGAACTCGTGTCGCCATGAGCCTCGTCGCCTGCCGTGCGGTGCGCGAGAACACCCAGATGAGTACGAGGAATATCGCGCTGCCCGCAATGGAGATCACTATCTCTTTGAGTACCCCCATGCGGTGAAGGTAGCAGCGGGGCAGTACCGATCAGGCCTGCCCGCGCAGATCCACGATCCGCTTGAACTTGCCCACCGACCGCTCCACCGTCTCCGGATCGACGATCTCGACCGCCACCGAGACGCCGATCCCGTCCTTCACCGCCGTCGCGATCTCCCGGGCCGCCTCGTCGCGGCGCTCGGGCGTCGTGTCCGCGCGGGACTCGGCGCGGACCGTCAGGGCGTCCATCCGGCCCTCGCGGGTCAGGCGCAGCTGGAAGTACGGGGCGACGCCCGGTGTGCGCAGGACGATCTCCTCGATCTGGGTGGGGAAGAGGTTCACTCCGCGCAGGATCACCATGTCGTCCGTGCGGCCGGTGACCTTCTCCATCCGGCGGAAGTTCCGCGCCGTACCGGGCAGGAGGCGGGTCAGGTCGCGGGTGCGGTAGCGGATGACGGGCATGGCCTCCTTGGTGAGGGAGGTGAAGACCAGCTCGCCGCGCTCGCCGTCCGGCAGGACCTCGCCGGTGATCGGATCCACCACCTCCGGATAGAAGTGGTCCTCCCAGATGTGCAGTCCGTCCTTGGTCTCCACGCACTCCTGGGCGACACCGGGGCCGATGACCTCCGAAAGGCCGTATATGTCGACCGCGTCGATCGCGAACCGCTCCTCGATCTCGCGGCGCATCTCCTCCGTCCACGGCTCGGCGCCGAAGATGCCGACCTTGAGGGACGTCGTGCGTGGGTCGACGCCCTGGCGCTCGAACTCCTCAAGGAGCGTCAGCATGTACGACGGGGTCACCATGATGATCTCGGGGCGGAAGTCCTGGATCAGCTGGACCTGACGCGCCGTCATGCCGCCGGAAGCGGGAATCACCGTACAGCCGAGCCGCTCCGCGCCGTAGTGCGCGCCGAGGCCGCCGGTGAACAGGCCGTAGCCGTAGGCCACATGGACCTTGTGACCGGGGCGGCCGCCCGCCGCACGGATCGAGCGGGCCACCACGTCCGCCCACATCGACAGGTCCTGCTCGGTGTAGCCGACGACCGTCGGCCGGCCCGTGGTGCCGCTCGACGCGTGCAGGCGGCGCACCTCGGACTGCTCCACCGCGAACATCCCGAACGGGTAGTTGTCGCGCAGGTCGGTCTTGGCCGTGAACGGGAAGCGGGCCAGGTCGGCGAGCGTACGGCAGTCGTCGGGGCGGAGCCCCGCCTTGTCGAACGCCGCCCGGTAGAAGGGCACGTTCTCGTACGCGTGCAGCAAGGTGTCCTGCAGGCGCTCCAGCTGCAGCGCCTCGAGCTCCTCGCGCCCGAGGCGCTCCGCCGCGTCCAGCATGGCCGTCATATGGAGTTTCTCCCGTCCCAAACGGGCGACCGATCATTCGGTCGTGGATCTTCTGTCGAGGTCAGTAATCCAGTCGCGGGGGCGGCCGTCAAGAGATCGCACACGACGGCTTCCCGCGCCGCCCTTCCCGCGGTGTGAGCTGCGTGGACGGCTTTTGCCGGGGGCAGCTGCACCCGGGGGTCGCGGGCCCTGCCGCGCGCGCCGCGGGGTCGTACGATGGCGGCCACCCGGCACGATCGACACGGCCATTTCCAGGGGGACATCCCGTGCAGCGCAGCACCCCGTCCGCAGTCCGCTTCCTGACCGCCGGCGCTCTCGCGGCCGTACTGCTTGGAGGAGCCGGTGCCGGGCAGGCCGCCGCCGCTCCCACCGCCGTCCCCGCCCAGCGGACCGCCCTCGCGCACGGTACGCCGTACGACCTGCTCCGTCCGCTCGCCGGCCTCTCCGCCCAGCGCCTTGCCACCGCCGACCTCGTCGCGGCCGCCAAGTACGGCACGGACAGCCCCATCGACGACCCGGCCCGCGAGAAGCAGGTCCTCGACGACGTCGCGCGGCAGGCGCGGGATGTGGGTGCCGACCCCGAGGTGACGGTGCGGATCTTCCGCGACCAGATCGAGGCGAACAAGGTGGGGGGGCGCGCGCCGGGCCAACGGTGGGGGGGCCGGCCCCCCCCGGGGGCCGGCGGGCGGGGCGGGGGCGGCGGGGGGGGCGCAGAGGGAGAAGCCGGGGGACGCAGG
>NZ_JBHYIG010000007.1:3793-79505 GCF_042740015.1 Streptomyces sp. NPDC059037 | reverse complement strand
TCCCCACCCCCCTCTCTCGCCCTTCTCCCGGCCGGGGCCGGAAGATCCGGTCCGCGCCCGCCCGGCCCGGAACCGCCAACCTCAGGACAACCGGGCGGCCCCGGCACCAATCAACCCCCGGCCGCTCACGCCGTAACCGGTGCTCCTGCCGACACCACCGAAGCCAGGCGCTGGACATCGCGGGCCGTTCCTGTGACCCCGGAGAGGAAGCCTTGCGCCCGCGGTGAGGCGTTCTCCGTCAGCCAGGCAGGGTCGATGTCGCAGACCGCGACCCTGACCTCCGTGCCCGCAAGGGCCAGGGGGAGCGTGTGCACCACCGTCGACGGGAAGCTCAGTATCGTGCGGCCGATCGGGCCCCGGCGGGCGATCAGTTCCAGGGGGAGGTCCGGGCGGACCACCTGCAGGCCCGTTTCCACCGCCAGGCGGTGGAGTTTCTCGGAGCTTTCGCGGCGGTGCGCGAAGTAGCGCGTCGCCCCGTGCGCGCGGGCCAGCGAGCGGACCGCCTCCAGGTAGCGGTCCGGGTCCACCACGCCCGTCTCCACGAGGGACGTGCCGACCAGGTCCGCCCCCTTCGACACCCGCGGCGGGCCGAAGCGTTCGCGGGTCCAGGAGAAGGTGTTCGCCGTGATGACGACCCCCGGCGGCGCCGAGTCGATCGGCATGGAGGAGAAGACCTCCACCGCGCGCTTGCCGCCCGGCGTCAGGCGGCGGCGTGCCGAGGACGAGATCGGGGCAAAGGCGATGTCGCGTACGCCGGGGCGGCCACCGCGGCGGTGCCAGCGCACCAGCCGCTCCCCCGCGGCCAGTTGGGAGATGAACTCCATCGTCGCCGTGCCGTCGTCCACGACGACCAGCGAGCGGGCCCTGGTGATGGTCAACAACAACTGCACATAGCGCGAGAACGGGTCGCCGATCACTATGCGGTCCGCCGATCGCAGCGCGCCCGTCAGGCCGCCGATCGTGTGGAAGGGTGCGGCCGGGCCGCCGCGCGCCTCCTCCCAGCGGACGTTGAGGCCCTCGTCGCGGGCGAGTTGGGCCATGCGGCGCAACTGGCCGCGGGTCATGGGGTCGTTCGGGGAGAGGACGACGACGGTGAGTCCCCCGGCCGGGCCGGTCGCCCCCGCCGTATGCGCCCACTCAAGGACGTTGAGGAGCTGCACAGGGCTCTCCACGAACGCGAGAGTCGAGCGGAGCGTGGCGGTGGGGGCCTTCGGCCCGGGTCGGGGGCTCATCGTCGTATGACCGTGTCCTGTCCTTGTTGTAAGGAGTCCCGGTGAAAGGTCCGGTAAGAGCGTCGGCGCGCTCAGACCGCGACCGGCTCGAGGTCGGCGGCCTCCGACTCGGCGACGACGCCCGCGACACGGCGCAGCTTCTTCATCGGGCCGAGCTCCGACTCGTAGACCTTCTTGACGCCGTCACCGAGGGACGCCTCGATGGTGCGGATGTCGCGGACCAGGCGGGTCAGGCCCTGCGGCTCGACCGAAGCGGCCTGGTCCGAGCCCCACATGGCGCGGTCGAGGGTGATGTGGCGCTCGACGAACGTGGCGCCGAGGGCGACCGCGGCGAGCGTGGTCTGCAGGCCCGTCTCGTGGCCGGAGTAGCCGATCGGGACGTTCGGGAACTCCTGCTGCAGGGTGTTGATGACGCGCAGGTTCAGCTCCTCCGCCTTCGCCGGGTACGTCGACGTGGCGTGGCAGAGCAGGATGTTGTCCGAGCCGAGGACCTCCACCGCGTGGCGGATCTGCTTCGGGGTCGACATGCCCGTGGAGAGGATGACCGTGCGGCCCGTGGCGCGGAGCGAGCGCAGGAGCTCGTCGTCCGTCAGCGACGCGGACGCCACCTTGTGCGCGGGGACGTCGAACTTCTCCAGGAAGGCGACGGCCTCGGTGTCCCACGGGGAAGCGAACCAGTCGATGCCGCGCTTGGCGCAGTGCTCGCCGATGGCCTGGTACTCGGACTCGCCGAACTCCACGCGGTGGCGGTAGTCGATGTACGTCATCCGGCCCCAGGGGGTGTCGCGCTCGATGTCCCACTGGTCGCGCGGGGTGCAGATCTCCGGGGTGCGCTTCTGGAACTTGACCGCGTCGCAGCCGGCGTCGGCGGCCACGTCGATCAGCGCGAGCGCGTTGTCGAGCTCGCCGTTGTGGTTGATGCCGATCTCGCCGGTGATGTAGACGGGCTGACCGGGTCCTGCGGTCTTCGAACCGAAGGTGCGCAGACGGGAGTTGGAGCTCATGGCAGGAACTTTCCTTACTTGTTGAGGGAGGGGCCGAGGATCCATGCGGCGATCTCTCGGATCGCGCCGTCACCACCGGGGAGAGCGGTGACCGCGCGTGCGGCGCCGCGTACGACGTCGTGGGCGCTCGCGACCGCCACGGGCCAGCCGACAAGGCCGAAGCACGGGAGGTCATTGACGTCGTTGCCGACGTAGAGCACGCGCTCGGGAGCGATGCCCTGCTCCTCGCACCACTGCTTGAGTGCGAGGTCCTTGCGGTCGATGCCGTGCAGGACCGGAATCTTGAGCTTCCGGGCCCGTGCGGCGACGACCGGGTTCTGTTCCGTGGACAGGATCAGCAGCGGCAGGCCCGCGTCACGCAGGGCCGCGATGCCGAGTCCGTCCCCGCGGTGCACGGAGACGAATTCCCGTCCTTCGGAGTCGATCAGCACCCTGTCGTCGGTCTGGGTGCCGTCGAAGTCGAGTACGACCGCGTCGATGTCGTCGCGGGTCGGAAGGGCGTCGGCCCGGTCGGCGTCGAAGAGCGGGGCGAGCGCGCGGGCGCGGGCGAGGTCGTGCGGGTCGTCGATCTCCAGGACGCGCGCCGGGTCCGTACGGACGAGCTCGGTGCGGCCGAAGAAGCGGTGCTTGTGCCGGCGAAAGCCGTTCACGTCCATGGCGTAGACCGCGCCGGTCTCCAGGAGGTCCTGGGGGCGGTCCTGGCGGCGCGGGCGGAAGGACTTGTCGTGGTTGACGCCGTAACCGCCGTCGGTGGCCATGGAGTTGGCGACCTTGGTGGTGCCGCCGAGCTCGCCGGTGCGCTGTGCGCCGAGGCCCGCGGGCTCGTCGTCGGCGTCCCGCCAGACGAAGCCGTGGAAGGGCGCCACGGTCAGCGCCGTGTCCGCGCCGCCGTCGATGATCGAGCCGACCACGCCGTCGACGTCCTCGCGGACGATGAACGGGCTGGTGCACTGGACGAGGAGGACCACGTCCACGGAGGCACTGTGCAGCGTCTCGTACGCGTCCATCGCGTGCAGGACGGCCGCCTCGCTGGTCGCGGTGTCCCCCGCGATCGCGGCGGGGCGCAGGACCACCTCGGCGCCGGCGGACCGTGCCGCCTCGGCGATCACGTGGTCGTCCGTGGAGACCACGACGTCCGTGACGAGCCGCGCCGCCAGGCACTCACGGATGGCGCGCGCCACCAGCGGCACACCGCCGACCGGTGCGAGGTTCTTGGCGGGGACGCCCTTGGAGCCGCCGCGGGCCGGGATGACGGCGAGGACACGGCGTACGGGGGTTCCCGCTGGGTGGGGGTTGGACATGGGGGCTCCTTGGGGGGTGCCTTGGCTGGGAAGACCTGGGGAGGGGAGGCCTTGCGGCGGGATCACAGCTCGCCCATCCGCCGGATGACGGGGGCCACGCGCTGCACCCCGTGCCGGTAGGCGCCGCGCGCCGCGCTGCGGACGGCCTGGCGCACCGGGCCCGGCTCGCGGTCCCCGGCGGGTGCGCCGGGCAGCGGGGCGCCGTCCGGGCCGAGGTGGTGGCGGGCCAGGATGCCGGGGAGGTATCCGGGGGCCGTGGTGAGGCTGTAGTACGGGGCGATGGGCGGCAGTTCGGGCTGCGCCAGGAGTGCGGTGACCCGGTCCCGCGCCTCGTCGAAGGCCTTCTCGTACGTCCCGTCGGGCGCGACGCCCTGCCGTGCGACCCACTCCGGGGCGGCCTCGGGGCTGTGCCCCGCGTCGATCTCGTCCCAGGACGTGAGGCATCCGGAGCCGATGAAGTGGTGGTTGCCGAGCGCCTCGCGCACCCCGAGGTCGGTGAGGACCGCGGTGGGGATGCGGCGGTGCAGGGATTCGAGCGCGGCGGTGGAGCTGACCGTGACGAGCAGGTCGGTGCGGTCGAGTACCTCGCCCATGTTCCCGTACACGAGACGGCAGTTGGGCGGCAGGTTCTCGCCCTTGGCGAGCTTCTGGTAGGGCAGTTCCTCGATGTGCGTGGTGTGCTCGCCGGGCTTGCTGCGCAGCTTGATCAGGACCTCGCGGTCCGGGTGCAGGCGTGCGTGCTCGACCATGCGGCGCAGCAGGTAGGTGCGCTGCTCGCGGCTCTCCGGCACGGAGGGCTGCGCGGCGAAGACGACCGTGTACGGGTCGTGCCTCTCGTACGCGGCCCCGCCGAGGAACGGCAGCGCGGCCTCCGTCACCGATGCCGCGTCGGCGCCCACCCCCTCGTACACGGCACGGAAACGCTCCGCGTCCTGGCGGGAGTTGGCGAGGACGACGTCCGCGCCGTGCCGAAGCAGCAGGCCGTCGGCGAGCTTCTCGTAGACGACGCCGACATAGCCGGTTACGACAACGGGACGCTTGGTCGATCCTGGCGAGTTCTTCGCTATACGTGCGAGGCCGTGCAGCACCGCCTGGACCGCGCCGCCCACGAGGGCGAGCACGATCACATCGGGCGTTTCGCGCTCGACCTCGCGCAGGAACTCGATCGCGGTGACCTCGCGGAGCGAGTCCGCGCGCACCCCGACCTCTTCGAGCTGACGGACGGTGGGCGTGGCCCGGCCTCTCAGGAGGCGTCCGTCGAGGCGCGTGTCCGGGTCCCCGCCGGTGAGGCGGCTCGCGGTGAGCGCACCCCATTTCCACCGGGTGTCGGAGTCGGCGAGCACGGTGATCCGTGTCGTCCCGCTGTTGCTTACTGGCACAGGAAGGACGCTAGGAAGGCATTTCGATTCGCGGCCCAACTCAGGTGCAACAAACGGTTAACAGCACGCCGACGAATGGCGAATCAGCCCGGGAAACCGCTGGTAAGCAGCCGGGTTAACCATTCCGCCATGCGTCGTTCACCTGACATCTCACCATCGGTCAAGACGAATGCCGGGCCGACACCTAACGTCACCCACGTGGTTAAGCTCTCCGTCATCGTGCCGTTCTACAACGTGCAGCAATACGCGCCCGACACCTTGAGGAGTCTGCGAGCGAACGCACGCGAAGACTTCGAATTCATTCTCGTCGACGACTGTTCGAAGGATGAGACTCCAGAGATTCTGGAGCGTGCCGCGCGCGAGCTGCCCGGCGCCGTCCATCTCAGACATGAGACGAACGGCGGTCTGGCGACCGCCCGCAACACGGGCCTTGACGCGGCACGCGGCGAGTACCTCACCTTCCTGGACGGTGACGACTGGCTCGCGCCCGGCTATTACGCCCAACTCGTCGATTCCATCGAGCAGTTGGGGTGCGACTTCGTGCGCACCGACCATGTGCAGTGCACCGCGCGGGCGCGCAGCGTCCACCGTGTCCCGCACGGCCTGCGCGGTGTGGCGATGTCCCCGCGGGATGTGATCCTGCCCGCCGACCGCTCGACGTCCGTCGACTACGCGTACGCCTGGGCGGGCATCTACCACCGGCGCCTTGCCGACCGCGGCCTGCTGCACTTCACGGACGGCCTGCGCACCGCGGAGGACCGGCCGTGGATCTGGCGCCTTCACCGCGAGGCGGAGTCGTTCGCCGCGGTGGGTCTGCTCGGTGTGTTCTATCGGCGCGGCGTCGCATCGTCACTGACGCAGATCGGCGACGTACGCCAACTCGATTTCATCCGGGCATTCGACCAGGTCGTACGGGAAACCGCCGCGGACCGCGACGCGGACAAACTCCTGCCCAAGGCCGTCCGTACTTACTGCGCGATCATTTCCCACCATCTGGGATCCATCGAAAGGTTCGAGCCAGCTGTGGCGCGGAAATTGAAGTCAATGAGTGCGGCCGCGCTGAAGCGGATGCCGCAGGGTGTCCTCGACGACGCCCTCGACTCCATGGACATACAGCGGGCGACGCGGCTTCGCCGACTGCGCCGGCGTCCGGTGTCGGCGGAGGTGGCCGCGTAATGGCGAAGACGCAGATCTTCATGGCGTCCACGCTGTACGGCACGGCGACGCTGGCCGCCGCGATCGACGCCGACCGGTTCGGCCCCGCCGACCGGCGGATCCTGCTGGTCAGCAATAACGCGGCGACGCCGGAGACGACGGTCGCCGTGGACGAGATGCCGGGGTTCGCGCGGCTGCGCGACCGGTTCGACGAGGTGCGTTCCTGGAACGAGGCCATCTGCCCTTTTCATCCGGGCGGCTGGAGCCCGCGCTCCGACGACATCCCGATGTGGGAGCGGTACTTCCGGCTCCTGTGGGACCTCGGTGACGACGCCGTCGAGCTGGCCGTCGAGTCGATCCAGGTCAACCCGGCTCTCGCGCTCGCGCAGATCTTCACGGGCGCGCCCGTGGACGTCTACGCGGACGGCCTGATGAGCTACGGCCCCACCCGCAACAAGATCGACCCGCTGGTCGGCACGCGCGTACGGCGGCTGCTCCACCTGGACCTGGTGCCGGGCCTGACCCCGCTGCTCCTGACCGAGTTCGACGTGCCGCCGGAGATCGTGCCGACCGAGGCGTTCATGAAGGTGCTCGAGCAGCTGGCCGACGCCGAGGCGGACATCGCAGACCTCCCCGCCGTCGCCGAACCGGCCCTGCTGCTCGGCCAGTACCTCTCCGCCCTCGGCATCCTGACCGCCGAGGAAGAGGAGGAGCTGCACGTGCGCATGGTGCGCGGCGCCGCCGGACTCGGCCACACCCGCGTGGTGTTCAAGCCGCACCCGAGCGCGCCCGCCCGCTGGTCGCGGCTCCTGGAGAAGGAGGCGGAGGCGATCGGCGTCGAGCTGACCGTCCTCGATTCGCCGGTGCTCGCCGAGGTGCTCTACCAGCGGATGCGCCCGGCCCTGGTCATCGGCTGCTTCTCGACCGGCCTGCTCACCGCGTCCGCGCTGTACGACCTGCCCGTCGCGCGCACCGGCACGGAGACCCTCCTGGAGCGCCTCGCGCCCTACCAGAACAGCAATCGCGTACCGGTCACGATCGTGGACGCGCTGCTGCCGGATCTCATGGACAAGGGCGCGGTCACCGGTCGTCAGCCCGGCATGCCCACAGCCCGGCTCGGCGAGCTGCTCGTCGCCGTCGGCTTCGCCATGCAGCCGCAGATCTATCCGCGCCGGCGGACCGCCGCCGAGCGCTATCTGTCGCAGCATCTCTCGCCGCACACCTGGCGCTACTTCAAGCGGCGCCGCCTGACGGCGCTCGCGCTGCCCGGCGCGCTGCCCTCGCAGCTGTCGTTCATCCCGCGCAACGCGGCCGTACGCCGGGTCGCCCGGCGGGCCCGCTCGGTCAAGCGCACCATCAAGCGGACCGCGCTCGGATGACATCTCCCGGCACCACACTCCCGAAGCACTCACCGGGGGCGGAGAAACCAGACATAGCGGACGCCCTCGCGCGCACCATACCGGCCCCGGCCGCCAAGCGGGCGCGGCCACGTCTCAGAGCGCTCGACGGGCTGCGGCTGATCGCGGCGCTGATGGTCGCGGCCTACCACTACGGCGGCCGCGACGGCGAGATCACCGAGGCATGGGGCAGCTCGCCGCAGCTTCAATTCCCCACGGCGCACAACTGGTTCGCGTACGGCTGCCTGGGCGTGCAGATCTTCTTCGTGATCAGCGGCTTCGTGATCTGCATGAGCGGCTGGGGCCGTCCGCTGCGGTCCTTCTTCGCGTCACGCGTCTCGCGGCTCTTCCCCTCCTACTGGGCCGCGATCATCCTGGTGACGGCGGTCTTCGCGCTCCCCGTCGTCACCTACGAGGCGGTCGCCCCGAGCGACGCGCTCGTGAACCTCACCATGCTGCAGCAACCGCTTGGCGTGGACCGGGTGTTGGGGGTCTGCTGGACGCTCTGGGCCGAGCTGCGCTTCTACGCGCTCTTCGCGCTCTTCGTGGTCCTGCCGGGCGCGAGCCGGGCCCGCGTGATCCTGTTCTGCGCGGTGTGGACGCTGGCTGCGGCGGTCGCCGAGGGCGCGAACGAGCCGCTGCTCGACCTCGTCCTGATGCCCGAGTACGCACCCTTCTTCATCGGCGGCATCGGCATCTACCTCGTCCACCGCGACCGCCGGGACCTCACGGCCTGGGGCATCGTGGGGGTGAGCTGGCTGATCGGCCAGCACTACGCGGTCTCCCGGCTCTGGCACGCCCCGAACCCGGACTTCTTCTCCTACCGCACGTCGTTCGGCATCATCGCCGTCGTGACGGCGGGCTTCGCGGCGGTCCTGCTGATCGCGCTCGGCGCGCTGCACCGGGTCGACTGGCAGTGGCTGACGGTGGCGGGAGCGCTGACGTACCCGTTCTACCTGGTGCACGAGCACCTGGGCTGGGTGACGGTGGCGGCGCTGCACCGGGGGCTCGGTCTCCCGTCGTACGCGACGTTCGCCCTCACCATCGGGGCGATGCTGGCCCTCGCGTGGCTGCTCAACCGCTTCGTGGAGGAGCGCCTCACGCCCGTGATCAGGACGGGGCTGCTGACAGCTCGGAAGTGATGCGCCCCAGGGCTCACCGCATCGTCGCCGCGATCCCGGCCACGACCGCGGTGAGCCCTTTCTCGAACCCCGCGTCGAAGTCGCGGAACATCTCCTGCCCGGCGGCCGCCGCCAGCGGATAGGCGGCGAGGCGCTCGGCGCGGGCCTCCAGGTCGTAGCCGCCCTCCTCCTTCGCGGGGTCCGGGCCCATGGCCTGCTCCTCGATGACGTATCCGATGGTGTAGCTGTACGCCGTGGCCCAGGCGCGGGCCGCCCCGCCCGGCGTGAACCCGCCGCCGGTGAGCGTGCGCAGATGGGCCTCCATGGGCTCGGCGTACGACGTGTCGGTGAAGTGCGTACCGCTGTAGACCTTCGCGCCGTCCCGGTACATCAGCAGATGCCGCCGCAGGCCCCGCATCGAGGCGGCGACGGCGGTCCGCCAGTCGGCGTCCGGCGCGGCGTCCGCATCCGCCGCGAGGTCCTCGGTCATGCGGCGCAGCATCTCCGTCGCCATCTCGTCGAGCAGCGCCTGCTTGTCCTTGAAGTGCCAGTAGAGCGCGGGCGCCTTGACGTCGAGCTCCTTGGCGATGGCGCGCAGGCTGAGCCCGTCGAGCCCCGTCTCGTTCAGGAGCTTCAGCGCGGTGCGCGCCACCCGGGTCCGGTCCAGCGGTGTCGTAGCCACCTTGACAATTTAACACCGTTAAGCGCAGGCTCGGGGCATGGCACTTAACAGCGTTAAGGAAAGTCCTCTGACGATGGACGTACTCATCGTGGGCGCAGGCCCCACCGGTCTGACCCTCGCCTGCGATCTCGCCCGGCGCGGCGTGCGGGCCCTGGTCGCCGAGCGGGCCGACGCCCTCTTCCCCGGCTCGCGCGGCAAGGGCATCCAGCCGCGCACCCAGGAGGTCTTCGACGACCTCGGGATCATCGACGCGGCCCTCGCGGCGGGCGGCCCGGCCCCGGTCGGCATGATCTGGCAGGACGGCGAGCGGCAGGGCGAGCACCGGATGTTCGACGAGACGCAGGCGACGCCGGACGCCCCGTACGCAAGCCCCTTGCTGCTCCCCCAGTGGCGCACCCAGCAGATCCTGTCCGCCCGGCTTCGCGAACTCGGCGGCCCCGACGTGGAGTTCGGCGCCGAGCTGAGCAGCCTGACGCAGGACGAGGAAGGCGTCACCGCCCGCCTCGCGGACGGTCGGACCGTCCGCGCCGCCTACGCCGTGGCGGCCGACGGCGGCCGCTCCACCGTGCGGGCGGCGCTGGGGATCGGCATGACGGGCGAGACCGTCGACCCGCATCCGATCCTCGTCGCCGACGTCCGCATCCCCGCCCTGGACCGCGACAACTGGCACATGTTCGCGCCCACGGCCGATGGCGCGGGGTTCCTGGCGATCTGCCCGCTGCCGGGCACCCCGGACTTCCAGCTGACGGCCCAGTTCACGGACGGGACGGCTCCCGACACCTCGCCCGACGGTGTACGCGCGGTCGTCGCGGCCCGCACCCATCTCGCCGCCGATGACGTCACCGAGGTGCGGTGGGCGTCCGACTTCCGGCCGCGCGCGGCGATGGCGGACCGCTTCCGGGACGGGCGGGTGTTCCTGGCCGGGGACGCGGCGCACGTGCACTCCCCCGCGGGCGGGCAGGGCCTGAACACCAGCGTCCAGGACGCCTACAACCTGGGGTGGAAGCTGGGTGCGGTCCTGCGGGGCGGCGCACCGGAGGCCCTCCTGGACACCTACGAGGAGGAGCGCCTCCCCAACGCCGCCCAGATGTTGGGCCTGTCCACCCGCATCCACCGGGGCGAGGCACGGCGCGGGGCGGCCACCCGGCAGCTGGGCCTCGGCTACCGGGACAGCTCACTCACGGCAGAGACCCGCACCGGCCTTGCGGAGGGGGCGCTGCGGGCGGGCGACCGGGCGCCGGACGGGCCGTACGCCGGGGGGAGGCTGTTCGACGCGTTCCGAGGGCCGCACTTCACGCTGCTTGCCGTCGACGCCGACGATGCCGAACTGCCGCCCCTGGAAAGGGACTTGATCCACGTACATCGCACGCCGGAGTACGCGCCGTACGGGAAGGGCCTGTTCCTCGTCCGCCCCGACGGGTACGTGGCGTGGGCGGGCGAGGACGCGACAGGCCTGACCGACCATCTCAAGGTCACCCTCGGCATCAGTTGACCTCAACCAAGCTTCAGGTTCTACGTTTTGATCCATGACGAACTCCACGGACACCTTCACGTACTCCCACAGCGACGAAGAACTCATCAACCAGCCCATCGGCTACTGGGCATCGGCGGCGGGCGAGGCCGTCGTCCACCACATCCGCACCATGCTGGCCGAGGCCGGGCTCACCCAGCCCCAGTGGTGGATCCTGAACCAGATCAACACCCCTGACGGCCGCGACAAGGCGGAGGTGGTGGCCACCCTGCGCGGCTACCTGAGCGTGGGCGACAACTCCCTGCACCACAACATCAGCGCCCTGCACGACCGCGCCCTGCTCACCGAGGACACCGACGGCCGGCTCCGCATCACCGACGAAGGCCGCAGGCTCCGGGACGGCACCGCCGCGCGACAGGAGAAGACGCGCGCGGAGATCCACGAAGGCATCACGGACGAGGAGTACATCCGCACCCTCAAGGTCCTCCAGCGCATGATCCACAACGTGGGAGGCGAGGCCTGGCACCACTGAGCAGACGCTCACACACTGGCGAGCGACAGCTTCACCGCGAACCCGAGGAACAGCGCACCCGCCGCCGAAGTGGCCCCCGCCGAGAGCCGCTTGCGGCGGCGGAAGGCGGCCGACAGCTTGGTGCCGCTGAAGATCAGAGCCGTCAGGTAGAGAACGCTCGCCACCTGGGCGAGGGCCCCGAGCACGAGGAACGAGAGCGCGGGATAGGCGTACCCGGGGTCCACGAACTGCACGAAGAAGGCGATGAAGAAGAGGATGGCCTTCGGGTTCAGGAGGCTGATCACCAGGGCCCGGCGGAACGGCCGCTCCATCGAGCCGGCCGCCCCGTCCGCCTGCTCCACGGCCTGCTCGCGCCGCGCCCGCCACATACCGATCGCGGCCCGCAGCATCCCGACCGCGAGCCAGGTCAGATACCCGGCACCGGCGTACTTCACGATCCCGAAGAGCACCGCGTTGGCCTGCAGCAGGGACGCCACTCCGGCCGCCGACAGCGTCATCAGGACGGTGTCACCGCACCAGACGCCGGCGGCCGCGGTATATCCGGTGCGTATGCCGCGCCGGGCGGCGACGGAGAGCACATACAGCGAGTTCGGCCCCGGCAGCAGAATGATGAGGACGAGGCCCGCGAGATAGGTCGGCAGATCGGTGACACCCAGCATGGGCGGAGTGTCGCACGGCAGTACGACATCGGGGCGGGGCGTCCGGTCAGCGGACGGTCAGTCGTCCCCGTCGAGGAGACGGTCCGCGGAGAGTTCCAGGCCGACGCCGACAATGGGCGGCATCAGGACGGTGGTTCCACGCTTGTACGGCGTCACCGCGCCGTAGTGGCCGCCCTCGGGGTCGGTGTGCACCAGGATCTGATCGTGCTCACGGTCCACGATGACGTACACGGGGACTCCCGCCTCGGCATAGGTCTTGAGCTTGATCACGGTGTCGTTGGACCAGTTCGAGGAGGTCACTTCCAGCACCAGACGGAAGACGTGCGGCGCGTAGCAGTTCTTCTCGACCAGCGCATCCTTGTAGTCGTATGTGACCACGGACACATCCGGGATGGCGTAGTCGTCCCGACCTGTGGGCAGCCACAAGCCGATCCCCGGAACCGCCCTCAGCCCAGCCTCTCGGGCACCTGCCTCCTTGAACTCAAAGGCAACGTCGTAACACGTCTCTTGATGCGGGCCATCCGGCGGCGGTGTCACAACAATGCTCCCGTTGAGGATCTCCACCCGGTGTCCGGGCAGCTCTTCCCAGAGGCGGTCGGCAGCATCAGCGAGCGATGACTCATGCATGGTCACAGCCATAGCAGCCTCCTTTCGGGAGCACTCTTCACGAGAGTAACCGCCCCTGCTGACATTCCGCTCGGCATCACCCATTCGAGAAACCCACCTGATCAGAAAGCGTCTGTCGGCACATACGCCCCCCACACCTCCCGCAGCGCATTGCACACCTCACCCACCGTCGCCCGCGCCCGCAGCGCGTCCTTCATCGGGTAGAGGACGTTGGCGTCGCCCTTCGCCGCGTCCTGGAGCGCGGCGAGCGCCGCCGCCACCGCCCCCGAATCACGGCTCGCGCGCAGCTTCGCCAGGCGCGCCGCCTGCTGCGCCTCGATGGCCGGGTCCACGCGCAGCGGCTCGTACGGCTCCTCCGCGTCCAGTTGGAAGCGGTTGACGCCGACCACCACGCGTTCGCCGGAGTCGGTCTCCTGGGCGATGCGGTAGGCGCTGCGCTCGATCTCGTTCTTCTGGAAGCCGTGCTCGATCGCGGCGACCGCGCCGCCCAGGTCCTCGACCCGTTCCATCAGCGCGAGTGCCGCCGCCTCCACGTCGTCCGTCAGCTTCTCGACGACGTACGAACCGGCGAACGGGTCGACCGTGGCGGTCACGTCCGTCTCGTACGCCAGGACCTGCTGCGTACGCAGGGCGAGGCGGGCCGACTTGTCGGTGGGGAGCGCGATCGCCTCGTCGAAGGAGTTGGTGTGCAGGGACTGGGTACCGCCGAGCACCGCGCCAAGGCCCTGGACCGCGACCCGGACCAGGTTCACCTCGGGCTGCTGGGCGGTGAGCTGGACGCCGGCGGTCTGCGTGTGGAAGCGCAGCATCAGGGATTTCGGGTTCTTCGCGCCGAACTCCTCGCGCATGACATGGGCCCAAATGCGCCTGGCCGCACGGAACTTGGCGACCTCCTCCAGGAGTGTCGTACGCGCCACGAAGAAGAAGGAGAGGCGCGGCGCGAAGTCGTCCACGTCCATGCCGGCCGCCACCGCAGTGCGTACGTACTCGATGCCGTCGGCGAGGGTGAACGCGATCTCCTGCGCGGGCGTCGCGCCCGCCTCCGCCATGTGATAGCCGGAGATCGAGATGGTGTTCCACTTCGGGATCTCGGCGCGGCAGTACTTGAAGATGTCCGCGATCAGGCGCAGGGACGGCTTGGGCGGGAAGATGTAGGTCCCGCGGGCGATGTACTCCTTCAGGACGTCGTTCTGGACCGTGCCCGTCAGACGGTCGGCGGCCACCCCCTGCTCCTCGGCCACCAGCTGGTACATCAGGAGCAGCAGGGCCGCGGGGGCGTTGATCGTCATCGACGTCGAGACCTTGTCCAGCGGGATGCCGTCGAACAGGACCCGCATGTCCTCGACCGAGTCGATCGCCACGCCCACCTTGCCGACCTCGCCGTGCGCGAGGGGCGCGTCGCTGTCGTGGCCCATCTGGGTGGGCAGGTCGAAGGCGACGGAGAGGCCCGTCGTGCCGTTCGCGATCAGCTGCTGGTAGCGGGCGTTCGACTCCACGGCCGTGCCGAAGCCCGCGTACTGGCGCATCGTCCAGGGGCGGCCCGTGTACATGGAGGGGTACACGCCGCGCGTGTAGGGGTAGGCGCCCGGTGTGCCCAGCTTCTGGGCGGGGTCCCAGCCGTCGAGGGCCTCCGGGCCGTACACGGGCTCGATGGGCAGTCCTGACTCGGACTCGCGGGAACCGGACTCGCGGGGCTCGTGGGACATCTCTCGGCGCCTCCTACTAGTGGGCTGCCTCCAGCATGCGGCAACGTTCAGGGGTGGTCACTCGCGGGAAACACTCTTGGCGGGTTCGTCGATCGGCAACGGGGGTCGTTGTGGGCAAGGGCGCGAAAGCCGTGGGGGCCGTGGTCATGGCCGCCCTGGTCAGCGGATGTACGGCACAGGCCGTCGATACGGACGGGAAGGCGCAGCCTCCCGTGCGTATCTCCACGACGAAGCCCGGGGACGGGGACGGCAACAGCGACAGCGACGGGAAGGGCGCCGGCAAGGGTTCCGACAAGGGCGGCGAGAAGCCGGCCGCGGCGCCGAAGCCGCCACCCAAGACCCTGCTCGACCGGGGCGCGAGCGGCCCCCAGGTGCGGGAGCTGCAGGCCAGGCTGCGGCAGATCGCCTGGCTCTACGAGAACCCTTCGGGGACGTACGGCGCGTCCACCGCCGCCGCCGTCAAGGGCTTCCAGGGCAAGCGCGGGCTGCCCCGCACGGGGACGACGGACACCGTGACCTGGCAGAAGCTGCTCGGCATGACGCACAAGCCGACCAAGTTCGAGCTCTACTCGGGGGGCGGCATCCCGCCGTCGAAGCCCGATCCGCGCTGTCTGAACGGCCGCGTCCTGTGCATCAGCAAGGCCAGCCGCACGCTGACCTGGATGATCGACGGCAAGGCCGTGTCGACGATGGACGTGCGGTTCGGCTCGCAGTACACGCCGACCCGCGACGGCACGTTCGAGGTGTACTGGAAGTCCCGGCATCACGTCTCGACGCTGTACGACACCTCCATGCCGTACGCGATGTTCTTCAGCGGCGGCCAGGCCGTGCACTTTTCGTCGGACTTCGCGGCGACCGGCTACAACGGCGCCTCGCACGGCTGTGTGAACGTACGCGACGAGAAGAAGATCGCGAACCTGTTCGCGCAGGTCAGGAACGGCGACAAGGTCGTCGTCTACAAGTGAGCCCGCTACGGGCGAAGGATTAGGCAGCGTGGGCGGGATCGGGGGAACGTCTCCCGCCCACGCTGGTGGCACGGAGCCAAAGGTACGGGGGGAACCCCCGGCTCGTGCGCGGGCCGATGACCAGTCGGCTCACTTGTTACTGCGTCACTGCTTCAAAAAACGTCACACCTTGAACGGATCAGCGGTGCGACCAGGGGGAAAGCAAGGCGAGAAGCAAGGCGAGAAGCAAGGCGAAAAGCCCGCTGGTCAGGATCCTGTGGAGGCCGAGGAGGAGGCCGAGGGCAGCACCGGCTTGGCGCTGTAGGACGCCGTGGGGGTGGGCTTGCGCGAGCTGGTCGGCGCGACGATCGGCGGGACCGGGTTGGCGCCGCCGTTGCCCTCGGGGTCGTTGCCGGACGATCCGTCGCCGTCCTTGTCGCCGTCGCCGCCGTTGTCACCGTCGTCGTCACCGCCGCTGCCGCCGCTGCCGCCGCTGCCCTCGCGGTCGCCGCCGTCGCCGAGCACGCGGTTGCAGGCCTCGGTGATCCCCTCGGAGCCGCCGAGGAGTTTCTCCAGGCGGCGCTTCTTCTCGCCCCGGAGTTCGCCGTTGCGGTGGTCCTGGCAGGCGGCGAGCACTTTCCTGCGCCAGTCGGCGGCCTCGTCATCGCGCTGCGGATCGCCGGTGCCGGGCTGCTGGGAGCCGCCGCCCCGGGACGCGCCCGCGGAGGCCTCGGGCGAGCGCGGCGGCGCACTGCTGCCGGGCTCGCGCGAGCTGCCGTCCGGTGTCGTGTGTACGTCGTCGGGCTCGACGTCCGGTGCGGTGCTCGCCCCGCCGGTCGCCGATTCCAGCGGCTGCGGCGGCGCGACGGGCGACGCGGAGGCCGCGGGGCCCTTCTCCTCCCGGCCGCCGAACGGCGAGGGCAGCACGCCCGTGCCGGCCGCGACGGCGACACCGCCGATCATGCAGCCCGCGAGGACGGCGGCGAGCCCGAAGCGCATGGGGCGACCCCAGCGGGTCGGGCGCCGGGGCCCGGCAGAGCCGACGATTTGTACGGTTTGACCCGCTCCGACGCGCGTAGAAGAGGCCCCTGCGGAAAGGCCACGGGCCTCCCGGAAAGCCGCGAGGGCGGCGGCTTCACCAGGCAGTTCGGCGGAGAGATCACCGGGCGGACCCGCGAGCACACGCTCGTCGGCGGTCAGCGAGTCCAAGGTCTTGGCGAGCCGCTCGGCCCGCTCCCGCGTGTGATGGTCGGCGCCGTCGAAGGACTCACCGCTCAGCAAACGCTCCGCCGCGTCGCGGTTCAGCCACCTGTAATCCTCGTCGGCCATCACATGTCCTTCTGCGCCCGCGAACGCGATTGCGTCACACCGGCGGATGTCACCGCACGCCCACGCGGCTCTCTCTGCGGAGGCACGGCGTCCAGCGCGTCCGGGTTCAACGGACCGTCCGCGCCGAGCAGCTCCGCGAGCCGCTTCAGGCCGCGGTGCGCGGCCGTGCGGACCGCTCCGGGGCGCTTGCCGAGGGTCTGGGCCGCGCTCTTGGCGTCGAGCCCGACGACCACGCGCAGGACGACCGCCTCGGCCTGGTCCTGCGGCAGCTTGGCTATCAGCGCGAGCGCGTCGCCGGTGGCCAGGGACTCCATCGCCTCGCCCGCGGTGTCCGCGTCGGCCGGCTTCCCGGTCAGCTCGGTCTCGTCGCCGCCGATCGCGGGGCGGCGGCCCCGCATGCGTATGTGATCGAGCGCGCGGTTGCGCGCTATGCGTGCGGCCCAGCCGCGGAACCGGTCCGCGTCACCGCTGAACCGGTCGAGGTCACGGGCTATCTGCAGCCAGGCCTCGGACGCGACATCCTCCGCGTCCGGGTCTCCGACCAGCGTCCGTACGTAGCCGAGCAGCCGCGGGTGCACAGCGCGGTACACAGTCCGGAACGCGGTCTCGTCCCCGTCCTGTGCCGCAAGCACCGCGGCGGTCAGTTCCGCGTCGTCCCCCAGCACAACTTCTCCCTATGCGCCTACACCGGTTGCGGTCCTGCCCCCGCAGCCTGGCGCGAAGCAGCACGCTACGGGCTGAAGTGGGCTCACGTCCATGTTTGGTACAACGTGCAACTAGCGCGTGACAGAACGCGGTGTGACAGAAAACGCACGCGCGGCGCTGAAGGGAGTACGGGCCGCGTGCGGTCCGTGTCGCGTGACGGCCGGGGTCTCTCCTGTGGGGGGTGGCGACCCCGGCCGCTCACCTTGGCAGAGGCCTTGGCGGGTGAATTGGTTGCCCCGCGGCCTTGGATTGCGGCTTTCGCCGCCGGGTTTTTTGTTCGTCTGCGGGTTTTGTTGTGGCTTGGCGCGCAGTTCCCCGCGCCCCTTCGGGGCGCTAGTGCTTGCCGTGGGGCTTCGGCGGTAAGTCGGTCGGGCGGCCGTGGGATCCCCGGGGGCGCTCGGAGCGCTTGCCCTTCTTCTTGCCCTTGTCGTCGGCCTTTGCCTTGCCGCTCGGCCTGTCGCTCGGCTCGGCCCTCGGCGTGGGGGCCTTCGACGGGGCAGAGGGCCGTGGCGACGGGGCTGCCGGGGAGGGGCGCGTCGGGTCGGAGGTTTTCTTCGGCGGGGCGGGGGCTTCCTGGTCGAGCGTGCCGATGGAGGCGATGGCGACCCCGCCGAGCAACAGGCTGGCGAGGGCCGCGCCCGCCGCCGCACGCAGTGCGCCCAGACCGCGGCGGCGCAACCGCGGGCGCCAGTCGTCGCGGCGGCGGGTGCGCGTCCGGTGGGCGCCCGCGTCCCGCGCGCTGCGGAACGCGGTGACCGCGCGGCCCTGCGCATCCGGGTCGACGTCGCCGGCCCGTACGGCGTCGCCGAGCAGCGCGTCCAGTGCGCGCTCACCCCCGGAGGGATTCTCGTTCACGTCCATCCTGACTCCCGGGTCATCTCGACTCCCCCAGCGGACCGGGCCCGTCATCCGTCACACCCCGCGCGTCGCCGAGCTGCTCGGCAAGCCGCTTCAGGCCGCGGTACGCCGCGGTACGGACCGCGCCGGGGCGTTTGCCGAGGACCCGGGCCGCCGAGGGGGCGTCCAGGCCGACGACGACCCGCAGCAGCACCGCCTCCGCCTGGTCGCGCGGCAGCCCGGCGATCAGCGCGAGCGCCTGCTCCGTGGAGATCGCCTCCAGGGCCTGGCCCGAAGTGCTGTGCGGTCCGGGCAGTTCGAGCATGTCCTGCTCCAGGGCGGACGGCCGGGGCCTGGCCTTCTGCCGGCGCAGATGGTCCAGCGCCCGGTGCCGCGCGATGGTCGCCGTCCAGCCGCGGAAGCCCGCACCGTCCCCGCGGAACCGCCCCAGATCGCGGGCGATCTCCAGCCAGGCCTCGGCCGCCACGTCCTCCGCCGTCTCGCCGTCGTGGCCGACCAGGCCGCGCAGATAGCCGAGGATCCCCGGCTGCACCAGGCGGTACGCGACCGCGAAGGCCACCTCGTCGCCCTCCTGCGCCCGCGCGACAGCCACGCCAAGCTCCTCGTCGTGCGCCTGTGCGCGACGGGGTTCTCCTCCTCGGCCCACGCTTTCCCATTCGTACTGGTGCGACACGGCTCACCGTGTCCGTGCCCCCACGCTGAGCAGCGCCGGTGCGCACAGAAATGTCACAGGTCCAGACGGTTCCGTCGGTTCAGGTCGGACGGTTCAGGCCGTTCACACGGCGAACGGCGAGCCACCGCCCAGGCCGACGTCCGTCATGTCGAGGACCAGGGACGGGTCGGGGGACGCCGCGACGACCGGCTTGTCGTAGTCGGACATCTCCATCTCCATGTGCTCGGTGCCCCGCGTCTGCGTCATGCCGACGATGTACGGCTTGTCGCCCGCCGCCACGTAGACGGTCATGTCGTGGCCGCCGTCCTTCTCGACGAGCGGGGTCACTCGTTGGCCGTGCCACTGCTTGTCCGGCAGCGCACGCGCGCCCTCGGCCGGGGCGTCGCCCAGATCACCGAGCGCCGTGCCCAGGTCGCACATCCGCGTGGGCGAGACGCCCTTCGGCCCCCCGGGCTGATTGGGGATCTTCAGGTACTTGCCGCGCGCGAGCGCCGTCCGCTCCCTGGACTTGGCCGCGGCCTCCGGGCCGAGCGTCACGCCGTGGGCACGGACCGCGTCGAGCGCCTCGTCCGAGAACCGGAAGTAGGCCTCATCGGCGCTGACCATGACGATGTCGCCCTTCTTCATGGGCCCGTCGTCGAAGGTTCCGGTGCACTTGTTGTGACGGTCCATGTGTACGGAGATCTTCTGGTGCTTCCCGGGGGCGGTCATCTCGACCGCGATGCGAAGGGATTCGGCGTCCTTGAGCAGCCGCATGGCCTCCTCGGAGAGCCGCTCGCCGCGCACCTCGTCGGCGGGCTTCGGCGGCTCCGGCGGGGTCCGCTCGACCATGCCTTCGTAGATCTTCCCCTCCGAGCCGCAGGACGTGAGCGCCCCGAGCACGAGACAGCAGGCGGCCGCCCGCACCCACCTTCTTCGTCTCTTCTCCACCCCAAGAACCACAGTCCCCACCCACACTCCTCGTTCACAGCTGTCACGTGACCCAGCGCAATGCTCAGGCCATATGTCACACGTCAGAAGTGCGGGATACATCACGTCGTTTCGAGCCCTGATGCGTACAACCCTTTGCCCTGCCGGCCGGTCGTACGCACTCGCTTTGGTCAACCGGCGATGCAGTCGGCAATTCCGCTAAGGGGTGGGGCATTTGAGCCCGCGCAAACCGCGCGAATCAGCGCGTACCACGCATGCGTACAGACCTTTGAGTCTCAAGCGCAGGGCGTGGCTGACGATCGGAGCCGTCGTGCTGGGGGGCGCGGGGGCGATCACGTACGCGATGGCGGATCCCGCGACGGATCCGGCGGACGACGGCTCGCGGGGCAAGCGTCCGGTGAGCGTGCACGACATCGCGCTCAAGGCCGACGGCGCGAAGGAGAGGGGGCTGCCGCGCACGTCGACCAAGCAGTTCTCGCTGCTCGGCGTCTCGTGGACCGGCGTGACGAAGGAGCTCGACGGCACGGCGCAAGTGCGTACGCGCTCCGTCGAGGGCGGCAAGTGGACCGGCTGGCAGAACCTGGACCTGGAGCTGCATCTGCCCGAGAAGGTCGAGGCGGGCATGCGTGCGGCCTCCGAGCCGCTCTGGGTCGGCCCCTCCGACGGCGTGGAGGTCCGGGTGGTCGCGGCGGACGGCGCCTCAAGTACCCCGCTGCCGACGGGACTTGAGGTCAACCTCGTCGACCCGGGTGTGACGTCCAAGGAGGCGGACAACCCGGCGCTCGACGGTTCGCCGATGGCACCCGCGGCATTCGCTGCGCCCATGGAGGTCGCGGCCGACGAGACGCCGACGCCGGCGCCGACCGAGCCCGCGTCGCCCGAGCCGTCCGAGGCGCCCACCTCGCAGCCCCCGACGGAGGAGCCCACTTCACAGGCGCCGTCCCCGACGGCATCGGAGCCGGGCACCTCCCCCTCCCCCACCGCCTCGGAGCCCGATCCCGAGCCGACGAAACCGCCCGCCCCACCGTCCACGGTCACCAAGCCGCCGATGACCGGCCGGGCGGCCTGGGGCGCGGACGAGTCCCTGGTCGAGGACCCGCCGGAGTACATCGAGAAGGTCAAGGCGGTCTTCGTCCACCACACGGTCGGTACGAACGACTACAGCTGCGCCCAGTCCCCGGCCCTGGTCCGCGGCATCATGACGTACCACGTGAAGACCGAGGGCTGGAACGACCTCGGCTACAACTTCCTCGTGGACAAGTGCGGCCAGGTCTTCGAGGGCCGCGGCGGCGGCACCGATCTGCCGGTGCGCGGCGCGCACACGTACGGCTTCAACGGCGAGTCGGCGGGCATAGCGGTCCTCGGCGACTTCCACGGCAACGAGAACCCGGCACCCGGCGAGACGTACAAGAAGGCGGGCAAGCCGACCCGTGCCGCCCTGGAGTCGGTCGCGCGCGTCGCGGCCTGGAAGCTCGGGCAGTACGGCGGCGACCCGGCCGGCAAGGCCACGCTGACCGCGGCCGACGACACGGGCGTCTGGGACAAGGACGAGCAGGCGACGCTCAACACGATCTCCGGCCACCAGGACGGCTTCGCCACCGAGTGCCCCGGCAAGAACCTGTACCCGAAGCTGGGCGAGATCGTCCGGTACGCCACGAGCGCGGGCCGCAACTCCGCGATCCCGACCGCCGACTTCAACCGCGACGGCATCACGGACCTGGTCGCGGGCACGCCCAAGGCATCGGGCGGCGTCGGCAGCCTCACCGTCGTCCCCGGCGGCCTGGACGGCCCGGTAGGCGCATCGAAGAAGACCCTCACCCAGTCCAGCCCCGGCGTCCCCGGCGCCTCCGAGGCGGGCGACAACTGGGCGGCGGCCACGGCCTGGGGCGACATCAACGGCGACGGCTACGCGGACCTGGCGATCGGCGCCCCCGGCGAGGACGACGCGACCAACGCGGACCGCGGCGCGGTCACGATCCTCTACGGCCCGGCGTTCACGTCCGGCACGGACATGCAGCTCGCGGACGACTTCCACTACCCGGGCGCCAAGTTCGGCTCGGCGGTGGCCGTCGCGGACTTCAACGCGGACGGCAAGGCGGACGTCTTCTCGGCGTCCACCGGCACCGGCGGCACCTGGGCGGCACGCTTCGCGCCGGGCAGCGAGGTGGGCGGCACGCTGACGTCCGGCGACACGGCCATCGCGTACGCGGACGCCGCGTCCGGCGACTTCAACCGTGACGGCTACGCGGACGTGGCGCTGACCTACCGCGACCAGGCGGGCATCGGCAAGGTCCAGTGGTTCAAGGGCACCAGGTCGGGCCTGAGCAGGGTCGGTGCGCTCTCGGTCAAGGGCGGCCGCTCGCTCGCCGTGGCCGATGTGAACGGCAACGGCTACGACGACCTGGTCATCGGCCAGCCGTACACGGCCGAGTCGGGCGCCTTCGCGGGCGGCCAGGTGACGGTGGTTCCGGGCACGTCGACGGGCTTCACGACCACCGGCATGAAGACGATCCACCAGGACACGTCCGGCGTCCCGGGCGCCGCCGAGTCGGGCGACGCGATGGGCTGGTCGGTCTCGGCGGGCGACTACAACCTGGACGGTTACGCGGACGTCCTGACGGGCGCCCCGAACGAGGACATCACCCGTGACGGAGTATCGAGGAAGGACGCGGGCACGTCCCTGCTCCTGAAGGGCTCGTCGTCCGGCCTGACGGGCACGGGCGCGCAGGCCTTCTCCCAGGACACGACGGGCATCACGGGCTCCACGGAGACGGCGGACCGCCTGGGCTCGTCGGTCGCCCTGACGGACCTCTCCGGCTACGGCCGCGCGGACCTGGCGATCGGCGTGGACGGCGAGGACACGGGCGACGGCACGATCCTCCAGCTGGACAGCGGCGCGTCGGGCGTCTCGACGTCGGGTGGCGTCTATTACGGCCGTACGTTGCTGGGGACTCCGGCGGGGGCGCACCTGGGCCAGACGCTGACGCCGTAGTCCGTACGGGTCGGCTCTTGCACGCCGTGCTGCTCCCCTTCGACTAGGGGGAGCGGCACGGCGTTCGGCGTCCCGTCCCACCGCCGCAAGGCGGCACGGACCGCTGCCGCGCCGCGCACGGCAGTCTGAGCCCCTGCGGCGGACTCGGCCCTCCCCTGACGGCAGTCGGCGCAGAGCAGCTCGTCGGCGACGGGCCGGAAGAGACGGGGCTGGGCGTGCGCGCCCGAGCACTCCACCATCTGCGCGACGCGCGGCGCCGACGGCCGTACGTCGAGGGGCGGGGCCTCCCGCAGTACGTATCGGACGAGTCCGCCCGGGTGGTGAACTACCGTGCCGCAACCCGGCAGTTGACGTCTGATCTCCTCGCGCACGGCTTCCGCCGTGTGCCCCACCGCCAGCCACTGGGCGGCCAGCGCGGCCAGCTCCGGCAGTATCCCGCGGGGTACGCGGAGGCGCGGGTCGAGCCGGTGCAGGGCGTCGACGATACGGCGGGCCTCGGCGGCGAGCTCCGGAGCCGCCTTCGCCTCCGGGGACGGTTGGAGGGTGTCCCCTACGGGGGTTTGCTCTGGAAGACGGCCGACGCCCCGACCCATCGGCGCACCGGCGGCCGGTACGGCGACCGTCGGCGCGACCTGCGGCGATACCGCTCCCACACGGGCTGCCTCGTCCCGACCGAGCGGCACATTCGACACGAGCTGCCGGGTCCGCCACCGCCCGCGCTCGATCTGCTCGCGCCACTCATGAACGTAACCCTCGTCCTTCAACTGCCCCTTGGCACGCAGGAAGGCGACTTTGCCGATCCCGGCGCGCCGGGCGGTCTTCGAGAGTGATTCATCGGCGTCGACGGGGAGCGAGAGCTGCCAGGTCAGCAGCCGGACGGCGTCGGAGGAGAGCCGTGGATGACGGATGATTTCGTTCGGCACCTGAGAGAAGAATCGGGCAGGCGCGATAACATGACGCAGCATTTCGGGTGCTCCTTCGAAGCACTCGGGGTGAAGGCCCTCGTCACCGGTTCCCGCCAGAGACGAGGGCCGCCTCGTACGCCGTGACGCCATACGAGGAAGCGGTCGAGGTCACGCTACATGAACTCCCGCACACAGACGGTCACTTCACGCTCCTGCACCTCGGACAGGCACACGGCGGAAACCGCCCACCGGACTGCAGCGGGGCGGCATCCCGCGAGGGCCAGTAAGCGATACGAGGCCCCCAGGTCCGCCCACCGTCCCGAGACACCCGCAGGGTGATACCTGCCGAACGTTCAACCTCAGCCATCACTTCACCTCTCGCTCTGCGTGCTGTTCCGGTCACAGAGTGGGGCGGGCGCCCGTACGCTGGGTAGATAGCTCAGCGTGACAACGGAACCTGCACAATGGGGAGTTGGGCGTGGCGATCGAGGACAACCCGGAATCGCGGACGAAGTACGGCGAGGAGCTGAGGCAACGCCGTGAGGCGGCAGGGCTCACGCAGGAGGAGCTGAGCCAGCGTGCGGTCATGTCGCGCACGCACATCGCGCATATCGAGGCGGGGCGCCGCAGGCCAGATGTGGATGACGCGCGACGGCTGGACCAAGTCCTGGGTGCGGGTGGGTTCTTCGTGCGGTTTCTGCCGACGCTGGACGGGCGGAGGGTGGCGGAGCATTTCGCGGAGGCGCTGGAGTTCGAGGCGAAGGCAACGAAGATCCGGGAGTACGCACCCAAGCTCGTGCCCGGCATCCTCCAGACGGAGGCGTACGCCCATGAAGTCCTCAGCTCGGGACACCCGCCCAAGAGCACCGCGAAACGTGACGAGCTCCTCGTCACACGCTTGGAACGGGCCCGCATCCTCGACGACTTCGACTCGCCCGTCGTGTGGTCGATGCTCGACGAAGCCGTTCTGCGCCGCCGTGTCGGCGGCTCGGCTGTGATGTGCGAACAGCTCCGTCACATCCTGGCGTTGGGCGAGAGCCGCCGCATCCGTGTGCACGTACTTCCGTACGAGGCGGGCGCACACGCTTTGCTGGAGGGCTTCGTCTCGCTGATGTGGTTCGAGGACCTCCCGCCCATCGCGTACGTGGAAGGCCTGAAAACGGGCCGCGTATGGGAACTTCCGTCAATGGTGCGCGAGTGCCAGGAGGTCTACGATCACGCGCTGGGCGACGCGCTGTCGCACCGTAAGTCCCTGGACCTCATCAGGTCCGTCGCGGAGGATTACGAGCATGAAGCGCAGTGAGCACAGCATTCCGGATGCCTCCGTTCTGCCTTCCTGGCGCAAGTCGACGTACAGCGGCGGCAGCAGTGGCGAATGCCTGGAGGTCACCACCCCTGCCACCTACGCGAGTTGGCGCAAGTCGACGCACAGCGGCGGCGAAAGCAGCGCATGCCTCGAAGTTAACGACGCCGCCTACGAGGCACACGCCCACATCCCCGTCCGCGACAGCAAGAACCCCCACGGCCCGGCCGTGGTCTTTACTGTCCCGGCCTGGACGGCGTTCCTCGCCGGAGTGAAGTCCAGCTCTCCTCGTCCCGTCCACCGCCATCTCGCATAGCTCACCACCACCCCCTCCCCAGCGCGACAGCGAACCGCTCGGTGGCCTTCCTGTGCCGGGCGGCCACCCGAAACTCGGACCTCGCCTCGCCGTGGGTGAGCACGCGAAAGCAGCTACCGGCAACAGGCCATCCACGCAGCCCAGTTCGGGAGGACAGCCGGGCGGGGAAGGCCGTCAGCAGCTCTTCGTCGCCATCCAGCAGCGCCCGAACCCGCCGAGGGGATGACGACAAGGTTCCACCCCAGCAGCAAGAGCCGGGCCCGGATCCCCCGCCGGGCCACGCACCGCAACTGCGCCTCACAACCGTCCATCAATCTCCGCACCGCTCCGCGTCGCAGAGGATCTGCATATCGGCGACGAAGCAGGTGACCTCGCCGTCTGCGTCCCGCCCGATCCACACCGGGTACGAGCCGTCACCCATACCGCTGGAGAAGGTGACCATGTTGGCGCCGGTGGCCGCGACGGAGGCGTCGGCGAGCGCGCCGATCCCGGCATCCACGCCGAAGCCGTAGTACTGCCCGTCCCGCAGAAGCCGGACATCCTGCTCCCCCACCACAGCCAACTCCCAGGATGTGGTCGGCTGTTCCGATACGACGAGCCGGACCCCGACGACGCACATCGCCATCGACGTCGCCATCGACATCGCCTCAGCGATCTCGACGCGGTAGCTCCCCGGGCGGACGGACACCGTGTACGGCTTGTAGGCAGCGGCCGATCCGCTGCCCCAGGACGGATCACGGACGACGAGTTCTCCGGTCGGCAGTTCCAGCGGCCCGCGCTCCCGGACACGTACTACTACCTCACGCTCCGCTGCGGGCACGGGATCCCCGTATGAGACGTACTCCGACGGAAGCAGGAATCGGGCGCCCTCGGTGAACATCTCCTCCAGGTGCCTCGGCCGGGCGCCGCGAGGCGGCTGCCAGTTGGGCTGCGGGGCGGCGAGGGGAACTCGCTCATCCTCCGCCTCCCCAAGGACGCCGGGCCTGAAGGGACCACCACCGACCGACGAGAAATCCACTGCCTCGGAGAGCGCGGCCCAGTCACCGAACTCAGGGGCAGGGAACCAGCATTGCTCCGGCGGAAGCTCGACCCCCTCCTGCATGAGGGCGCCCTTGGCTCCCTTCGGCTGCTCGCGCGTCCAGCCACGGCCATCCGGCCGCAGATCCATGGTCACGCTGCCCGCGTCGTCCGCGAACTCCGCCATGTCGGGCGATTCGTAACGCCATTGCGCCGTGTGGTTGAGGAAGAGCCGGCCGGGCTCGATACGCCGGAGGTCGACCTCCCGCACGCGGCGCCCCTGCTCGTCGTACTCCCACGCGCCGAGATAGTGCTGGGCCCAGGCGACATGCAGCACGACTGGCTGCGCCGCCCCCGGCCCTCGCAGGATCACGGCGTACTGCGCTCCGGACGCATCCCGCGCAGCCGCGGCCTCCGGACTCAGCTGCCCGACGACGGCCCGCCGCACCGCATCCCAGCCCTCGCCGTACACGACGTCAATCGTCATGGCTCCCCCTCCGCCCCATCACCCTGAGCGTGCCAGAGGCCTCTGACATTTTCCCGGGCCCGCCTCACCCTCTTCAGCCCCGTTTCCGCCCGTGCAGCGTCAGATAGAAGGTCTGCAGCGACTCCTCGGGGCCGAGCTCGAAGCGGTTGACGACCCTCCCGAGCGGATTCCAGACCCTGTCGTCCGGCATCCGCACGCCCACGGACTGCCCGAACCAGGCGCGCCGGCTGTCGTCGAGATCCACCCACACGGCACCGGCGCGCCGCACGAGCACCTCACCCACGTACGCACCGAGCCCGAAGAGCGCCCCCTCGACACGGTTCCGCTCCGGGGCCCCCGCGCGGAGCCCTTCGACGACGGAGTCGACGACACGGAGGCTGGCCACGCTGTAGTCGAGCGGCAGCCGGCTGCGTGCGCTCGCCCGCGCGACGAACCGCGCGGCGTGACCTTGCATCGCTGCGGCCGCCGGTGCCGTCTTCTCCTCGGCCTTTTCCTCGGCCTCGCGCATGGTGCCCCACCTCTTGCCCGGAATCCGGGGAGCCGCCGTTCGCAACTCCCCGCACTCCCAAGCGGATGGGGCACCACAAGCGTCACTCAGGCCTCAGGAGTCAGGTCTCAGGCCTCAGGACTCAGGACTTGGTGAGGGTCACCGTCACCGTCTTCTCGGCCGAGACCGTCCCGCCGTAGTTCGGGTCCTGGGTGAAGGCCTGGGCCCGCACCTGGGCGTCGCCCCGGACGAACGACGTGCTGCCGGAGGGCGTCACGGTGGCCGTCCAGGCGACGGGCGCGCCCGGCTCGCACGCGACCGAGGTGGAGTACGGGCCGGTGGTGGTGACGTTCTTCGCGGTCTGCGTGACCTCGCCCGCGACGGAGACGTCGGTCGGCACGTTGCAGGTGACCGTGCCGTGGACGGTGGGCCTGCCGTCCGCGCCGGCGACCGTGCCCTTGGCGGCCACGTCTACGCCGAGCTGCAGCTCGGCGGGGGCGGCCGGGTTGGAGATGTGGACCTCGCCACGGAGCGCGGGCTCGCCGCCCGAGCAGTGCTGCTCGTACGTGGCGTCGAGCTTCTGGACGTAGCCGCGGGGGCCGAAGACGACGTCCTGGACGGTGAAGGAGCCGGTGAGGTCGGAGCAGCCCTTCCCGTTGCCGGAGAGCGAAAGGCCGGGCTCGGCCGGGCCATTGGAGCCGGCTCGCGTCGCGCCGGTGTACGAGCCGGGTGCGAGGGTGGTGCCGGACGGGGCCGCAAGGTCGAGCGTCCACCAGTCGCCGTTGGCGCCGTTGACGTCGACGCTGACGCCGCCGTTGTCCGTGGACGCGCTGACGCCGAGGGTGTCCTGCGCGGCCGTGGAGTACGCGAAGGACTGACCGCCGGTGACCCAGTCACCGGTGTCGCCGCTGAAGCTCAGCGAGCCCGACTCCACGGTCTGAGCCTCGGCCTCGGCGCCCTGGAACAGGCCCGCGGTGGCGAGGGCGACGGCCATGGCGAGGACGGTGCCGGAGCGGGCGACGGTGCGTCTGTACGTGCGTATCTGCAAGGGAAAGTCCCCCCAGGACTTGGGTGTTGAGCGAGGGATCCGCCGAACTCGGCGGGAGCGGCCCGGTTATACAACAGCGCGGGAAGCGGAGGCGAGCGGACGGATCATTCGGACCAATTGCCGGGCCCGCCCCGCCACCAGTGACGTTTTCCCCACCCGCCCCGCTAGGCCAAGGGATGCAGCGCCCAGGACAACGCCGCGGCGGACGTCACCCCCAAGTCCGACAAGCCCCAGTGCCGCGCCCTCGCCGACCGCCCATTCTGCCAATTTCGCAAAATGTTCCCGGGATCATTTCAACTGAAGCAGAGATAAGGAATTCCGAGTTGAAATTCCCTTACCCAAAAGGAAGGATCGCCAATCCAAGCGAAAACACTTGGCCGACCGGCCGTCGCACGATGACCGGTGGGTCAAGTACCCATGCCCACAAGGAGATTCAGATGTCACGCAAGGCGGCAGCCCTCGGCTCGTTACTCGCGGCCGCGCTCCTGCTCAGCGGCTGCGGCGAGAGCGACGACGGTTCGGGCGGGAGCGGAAGCGGCGCCGACGACGGGTCCGAATCGGCCGCCGTCGAGGCGAAGTTGCTGGGCCAGGTGCCGATGGCGAAGGTGAAGGACATGGTCGGCGCCATGGGGATGTGGACGACCGACAAGAATTTCGTGAAGGCCGATCTGAACAAAATAGTCGGCTATCCGCTCGCCGGCGGAAAGGCCGAGTGGACGGTACCGCTCGGCGGTGAGGTCTGCTGGACGTCGCCGGAGCCCACCAAGGACGGCCTGATCGCCGTGCTCTTCCAGAACGCCAAGAAGGACCCCTCCGTCTGTACGGAGGTCGGCCTCGTCGACCTGAACAAGGGCAAGCTGCTGTGGCAGAAGCAGGCCACCGACGAGTACGGCTCCGCGCAGATGTTTGACGAGGTGACCATCGGCGGCGGCACGGTCGCCGCGGCGGGCAGCCTCACCGACGCGGGCTGGAAGGTCAGCGGCGAGCCTCTGTGGAAGCCCTCGGACGAGAAATGCCCGGTGGAGGGCTACGCGGGCAGCGACGAGAAGCTGATCGCGCTCCGCGACTGCGGCGAGGTCGACAGCCCTCAGCTGACGCTCCAGACCGTCGACCCCGCGACGAAGGCGGTGAAGTCGACGTACAAACTCCCGGCAGGCACGGAGAACGCGCACGTCGTCTCCACCGACCCGCTGGTCGTGGGCGCCGACGGCGGTGACGCCAAGAAGGGCTCTTCGGGGGCCTCGGAGTTCCTGACGATCGACGACAGCGGCGCCCAGGGCAAGCTGCTGAGCACGATCAGCACGGTGGGCGGCAAGTACGGGAAGTACAAGCTGGACTGCCCGGCCACCGAGGTCACCGGCTGCCAGCAGATCGCCGTCACCAAGGACACGCTCTTCCTCGGCACTTCGGAGCCCGCGAGCGCGTCGTCCGGCGCCGAGAACGACCTGGTCGCCCTCGACCTGAAGACCGGCAAGCAGAAGGGCAAGGCCGAGGGAGTGGACGGCGGCCCCCTGATCCCGGTCGGCGTCGCGGACGACGGCAAGGTCATCGCGTACCAGGAGGCCAGCGTCGTGGACGAGGCGGGCGGCGCGGTCTGGGAGCTGGACCCGACGACGTACAAGAAGACGAAGATCCAGCAGAACCCGTCCGCCAGCTGGGAGATGGAAGCGCGGTTCACGACGGAGCGGCGGATCCTCTTCGCGGGCGAGCGCCTCTACATCGGCGGCGAGCATGTGACGGCGCCGTCCACCGTCTTCAAGAAGAAGCAGCCCTTGGCGGCGATCTTCGGCGCGAAGTAGCTGGCCGGGGGCCTGAGGAGAGGACCGCAGGAGGTCCCGCGGACGCACCGAGGTCCGCGGGACCTCCTGCGGCGCGTTCGCTGCGGCGGCAGTCCGGCACTCGTCCGCGGGCGCGTCGTGGCTGGTCGCGCAGTTCCCCGCGCCCCTTCCGGGGCGCTAACCGCGCCCCCGCTCCCGCCGCGAAACCACCGCCCGCAGCACCCGCCGCCCCTCCGTCGACACGTCGAGCGCCTGGCGAAGGCCGCCCGCGCCCGCGCCTTGGTTGGCCAGCAGTTCCAGGATCCGGATCTGGCGGCGCAACTCGGCGGCGACCAGCGGCGACATCCCGTCCGTGCGCCCCTCGCGCCGCGCCGTCACGGACGACCGCTGGGAGCCGCCGTCCGGCATGGTGTCGAGCAGCCGGTGGATCTGCAGCGCGGCGACCGAGCAGGCATCGGCCCACTCGCGCAGCTCGGCGGCGGAACGCGCGGCCGGCACGGCGCCGAGCATGCGGTGCGCGAGCGTGACGGCCTCGTCGCCGGCGGCCTCCTGCGGGGAACCCGAACCCGCGAGCGCGGCACGGGCATCGGCCAGCGCCATGTCCCACGCACCGCCCTCAGCGAGGCTCCCCCACAGCGGCCGGAGCACCTCGTCACCGCCCCCGAGGAGCGGTAGGCACCGGTCGAGGCAGGCGAGACCGCTCGCCGCGAGACCTCTCTCGTCGGCCTCCGCTATCAGCTCGACCAGACTCGGGCCGCCCATGATGTATGCCTCCCGTTGCGGACTCTGCACGTCCTCTACTGCGTGCGGCCCGCCGGGAACGTCACACAGTCATGGCACGGTCACGGCAGAGAAGCGGAACGGGAGTCCCGCCGTTCACTGCGGGACAACGCCGAGACGGTCCAGAAAGCGGAAGAAGAGCTGCTCCGCCGAAGGCTCCGCGGCGGCGTTCAGGACGTCGAGGATCGGCGCCGCGGGCACGGTCCTGCCCGACTCCGCCGCCCAGGCCACCGCACGGTCCGCCGCGTCGCGCGGCTCCAGGAAGTAGTCGTCGAGGCTGAGCCCGTCGTCGCCCAGGTATCCCGCCATCGCGGTCCTCGCCAGGCAGGTCGTCCAGGCCCCGCTCTCCGGGGCGGCCGCCTCGACGACCACGCAGTCGCTGTCCATGACGTAACCGAAGAGCGCGGGCGCGCCCGTCTCCAGGGCGAGGGAGTTCATGCTGCCGACGTCGCGCGTGCCCTCGCCGCCCGGCACCTCCCACACCTGCCAGCCGTCGTCCCGCCGGACGAGGAGGCTGAGCTCGTCCCGCACCCCCGCCACCGCCGTGAGCTCCACGAGCGGCCGCTCGCTCCTGCCCACGACGTAGTAACCCCAGTAGCCCATGCCCGCGTCCCCCCGTGGTTCGACTCTGCTCAACTGCGCTCGACGGCTGCGATCGGCTTTGGCCGAATACACCACAGACTTACGCGAGTTCGCCACCAAAAAGCAGAAAACGGATCCGTGCGACTACAGGGCGCCACCTATGACACCTCGCCCGCCAGCTTCACGAAGTCGCCCCACGGCAGCGTCGGCTTCCGCGGATCCCACAGCTTCTGGACCGTCGCCCGCAGCGGCATCCTGATCCCCGCCGCGACCTGTTCCGGGGTCTGCGATCCGGCCAGGTCGCACCAGACCGCGAAGGTGCCGCCGAGAATCTGGTCGTCGTACTCGGCGCTCACCGGCCGCGTCCCGCGGATCACCAGCGGGGTCCACTGCTCGTAGATCCGCTGTCCGGTCGGATAGACGAAGGCGTTCGGCTGGCCGAGCACGTAATAGAGGTACTCGTCGTTGTAATTGACGACCTTCCGGCCCGCCTTCAGATATTCGACGGGCTCCCGCGCTCCGATCTCCTTGCCCGTCCAGTACGCGACGTCCAGGTCGTCGGCGGCCTCCTCGACCCCGCCGCGGAAGAACCCGTCGTTCCACGCCCTGAGTCGCCGTTCGTACGGGCGCATGGTGTCGGCCCGGTCGTTGAGCCAGCCGGTGGTGAGGTCCTGGACGCGGGCGCCCTGCCCGTACCGCTCGCGGGCCGCGGCCGCCAGCTGCGGATAGGAGGCCTCCGGGTTGTCGACCATGAGGGCGCGGTACTCGTCGGCGCCGAGATGCCAGTAGCGCCCGGGGAAGAGATCGGCGAACTCCTCAAGCAGCTCGTCGACGATCTCGGCGGCCTGCGGCTTGGAGATGTCCACCGCGCCGCGCGCGGCGACGCCGCGGGTGTCGACGAGTTGCAGGGAGGGGTGCGCCTTGATGACCGCGCCGAGGTGCCCCGGCGAGTCGATCTCCGGCACGACGGTGATGTGCCGGGCGGCCGCGAGCTTGAGGATGCGGCGGACCTGCGCCTTGGTGAGGTGCTCCGGCGAGACGATCTCGGGGTGCGAGTCCGATTCGATGCGGAACGCCTGGTCGTCGGAGAAGTGCAGCCCGAGCTGGTTGTACTTGAGGTCGCCGAGTTCGCGTACGCGGTCCTCGATCCACTCCGCGCTGAAGTGCTTGCGGGCGATGTCGATCATGAAGCCGCGCTGCGGCTTGGCGGGCCGGTCCCGTACGACGCCTTCGGGCGCGGTCCGCTCCCCCTTCACCTCCTGCTTCAGCGTGCGCGTCCCGTAGAAGACACCCGCTTCGGCCGGGGCGCTGATCTTCACCCGCTGCCCCTTCACGGAGAGGGTGTACGACTCGTCGCCGCCATCGGCGTCTTCATCGATGACCAGCTCCACGTCCCCCTTGCGGGGCTCGTCGTCCCCCGCGTACGCGAGCTTGAGCTCACCGGCGAGCAGCTTGCCCTCGTCCGCGAGGTCGTCGTCCGCGACAACGACACGCCCGCCGGCCGCGGGCCGCCACCCCGGCCCGCGCGCGGCGGTGTGCTCGCGCACGGCGGGGATGACGGCCGGGGCCTTGGAGAGGGGGTACGACTTCGTGGGCGATGGGGTGAGAGTCTGCGAGACGGCGGACTTGCCGTCGGAGGGGGGTGGAGTGGACTGACCGCCTCCGTCACCTCCGTCGGGCCAGACGGCGACGGTGAGAGCGACGGCCCCGGCGGCAACGACTCCGGCAGCGACGGCCAACCGGCGGGGGATCACCGATTGCCCCTTTGTGCCACGGCTACGGGCCAAACGCCCCCGCGCAGCCGATCCGCTGCGGGGCAGACGCCCTCCCCCGGCCAATCCGATACGGGGTAAACGGGTGGGTGGGCGGGAAAAATCCGCCGCGGAGCGGCGGCACAGGAAACCCCCGGCAAGCAGCACAAGGCACCAGTCATGCCCCCACGCTAAAACGGGGCCCGCGGCCATACCGTCCACCACGCGAAGCGAAACTCTCCCATCCGGGTGAAATTCACGCATCCGTCAGACAGCCCCCACCACATCTCGCTAGCGTTACGACAAATCCCCCAGCCGTCCCTCATCGATGTCCCCTGCCCAGGAGTCCCGCTGCCCCCGCACAGTCCGTCCCGAACCCCAGAGCAGCTGAACACCGCAGAGCCGGCAGCCGCCGAAGCCGCCCTGCTCACCTGCTGCGGCAGTCACGCCTGGGCCCGCCGCCTCGTCGCCCACCGGCCCTACCCCGACCTCGACGCACTGCTCGCCGCGTCCGACGAGGCGGCGTACGACCTCCCGCCCGCCGACCTCTCCGAGGCCCTGGCCTGCGAACCTCTGGAGCCGCGTGTCCCCCGCCGGGGCACGTACTCCGCCGCGGACACCGCACTGAGCGCCGCGAACGCCGCGTACGAGAGCCGCTTCGGTCACGTATTCGTGATCTGTCTGGACGGCGTCGCCCAGGGCGAGGCCCTGGACCATCTGCTGGCCGGAATCCGCGCGCGCCTGGGCAACGACCCGGAGGAAGAGCGCGTCCTGGCCGCCGAGGAACTGCGCAAGCTGGCCCGCGGGCGACTCACCCGGCTCGTGCACGAGCTGAATAGCCCGTACGTGCCTGTTTGATTGCCTGTTTGATCACACCTGGCTACCCCGCGCGAGCGAACCGACAACTCGTCGATACGATGACGAGCGGCCGGTGGACCGTACCCGGCCGGGCCCGTCCGACCACCCAAGCCGGCTGGCCCCAATCCCCGCTCCCGGAGGGTTCTGCCGTGCCGGCTGGAACGCTGTACCGCGGCCGGGAAGGAATGTGGTCCTGGGTGGCTCATCGAGTCACCGGCGTCCTCATCTTCTTCTTCCTGTTCGTGCATGTGCTGGACACCGCTCTCGTCCGCGTCTCCCCGGAGGCGTACGACGATGTCGTCAGCACTTACAAGACGCCCCTCGTCGCACTCCTTGAGTACGGCCTGGTCGCCGCCATCCTCTTCCACGCACTGAACGGCCTGCGTGTCATCGCCGTCGACTTCTGGTCGAAGGGCCCGCGCTACCAGAAGCAGATGCTCTGGACCGTCGTCGGCATCTGGGTCGTCCTGATGGTGGGGGCGCTCTACCCGGTCCTCGGCCACGCCGTCCGCGAAGTCTTCGGGAGCTGACGCCAGACATGTCCGACACCACGCTCGAGAAGTCCGGAGTGGGCCCCGTCGAGGGCGCCTCGCTCTACGACGTCGACAACCCGGCACCCGTCATCGAGGCGCCGCGCAAGCGCACCTCCAAGACCCCGCGCTCGACCCGCGGCAACTTCGAGATGGCCGCATGGCTCTTCATGCGCCTGTCCGGAGTCGTCCTGGTCGTCCTGGTCCTCGGCCACCTGCTGATCCAGCTGGTGCTCGACGGCGGAGTATCGAAGATCGGCTTCGCGTTCGTCGCGGGCCGCTGGGCGTCCCCGTTCTGGCAGGTCTGGGATCTGCTGATGCTGTGGCTCGCGATGCTGCACGGGGCCAACGGCCTGCGCACGGTCATCAACGACTACGCGGAGCGCGCCAACACGCGCCTGTGGCTCAAGGGCCTGCTGTACACCGCCACGGTGTTCACCATCCTTCTGGGCACGCTGGTGATCTTCACCTTCGACCCGAACATCCGCTAAAGCCGAGGCGAACCCAGTGAAGATTCACAAGTACGACACTGTCATCGTCGGCGCCGGTGGCGCGGGCATGCGCGCGGCCATCGAGGCGACGAAGCGCAGCCGCACCGCGGTCCTGACGAAGCTCTACCCCACCCGCTCCCACACGGGCGCCGCGCAGGGCGGCATGGCCGCCGCGCTCGCCAACGTGGAGGAGGACAACTGGGAGTGGCACACCTTCGACACGATCAAGGGCGGCGACTACCTGGTCGACCAGGACGCCGCCGAGATCCTGGCGAAGGAGGCCATCGACGCGGTCCTCGACCTCGAGAAGATGGGTCTGCCCTTCGGCCGTACGCCCAAGGGTGAGATCGACCAGCGCCGTTTCGGCGGTCACTCCCGCAACCACGGCGAGGCTCCTGTCCGCCGTGCCTGCTACTCGGGCGACCGCACCGGCCACATGATCCTCCAGACGCTGTACCAGAACTGCATCAAGGAGGGTGTGGAGTTCTTCAACGAGTTCTACGTCCTCGACCAGCTCCTGGTGGAGGTCGACGGCGTCAAGAAGAGCGCGGGCGTCGTCGCCTACGAACTGGCGACCGGCGAGATCCACCTCTTCCAGGCGAAGTCCGTGGTCTACGCGTCGGGCGGCACCGGCAAGTTCTTCAAGGTGACGTCGAACGCGCACACGCTCACCGGTGACGGCCAGGCGGCGTGCTACCGACGCGGTCTGCCGCTGGAGGACATGGAGTTCTTCCAGTTCCACCCGACCGGCATCTGGCGCATGGGCATCCTCCTTACGGAAGGCGCCCGTGGTGAGGGCGGCATCCTCCGCAACAAGGACGGCGAGCGCTTCATGGAGAAGTATGCGCCGGTGATGAAGGACCTCGCGTCCCGCGACGTGGTGTCCCGCTCCATCTACACGGAGATCCGTGAGGGCCGCGGCTGCGGTCCCGAGGGCGACCACGTCTACCTGGACCTGACGCACCTCCCGCCGGAGCAGCTGGACGCCAAGCTCCCGGACATCACGGAGTTCGCGCGTACGTACCTCGGCATCGAGCCCTACACGGACCCGATCCCGATCCAGCCGACCGCGCACTACGCCATGGGCGGCATCCCGACGAACGTCCAGGGTGAGGTCCTCGCGGACAACACCACGGTCGTTCCGGGCCTGTACGCGGCGGGCGAGGTGGCCTGCGTGTCGGTGCACGGCGCCAACCGCCTGGGCACCAACTCGCTCCTGGACATCAACGTCTTCGGCCGTCGCGCGGGTATCGCCGCGGCGGAGTACTCGGCGAAGAACGACTTCGTCGAGCTCCCGGAGAACGCCGAGGAGCTCGTCGTCGCCCAGGTCGAGCGCCTGCGCGACGCCTCGGGCAACGAGCGGGTCGCCGAGCTCCGCAAGGAGCTGCAGGAGACCATGGACGCCAACGTCATGGTGTTCCGCACCGAGCAGACGATCAAGACGGCGGTGGAGAAGATCGCGGAGCTCCGCGAGCGCTACCTCAACGTCTCGATCCAGGACAAGGGCCGGCGCTTCAACACCGACCTCCTCGAGGCCATCGAGCTGGGCAACCTGCTCGACCTCGCCGAGGTCATGGCGACTTCCGCCCTGGCGCGCAAGGAGTCCCGCGGCGGTCACTACCGCGAGGACTTCCCGAACCGCGACGACGTCAACTTCATGCGCCACACCATGGCGTACCGCGAGGTCGGCGACGACGGCACGGACTCGATCCGTCTCGACTACAAGCCGGTCGTCCAGACCCGCTACCAGCCGATGGAGCGTAAGTACTGATGGCAACCCCGACCCTCGACAAGGAAGACGCGAAGCCCGAGGCGGGTTTCGCCGACTCCCCGTACATCACGGTCACGTTCCGCATCCGCCGCTTCAACCCCGAGGTCTCGGCGGAAGCGACGTGGGAAGACTTCCAGGTGGAGATCGACCCCAAGGAGCGCGTCCTCGACGGTCTCCACAAGATCAAGTGGGACCTGGACGGCACCCTGACGTTCCGCCGCTCCTGCGCCCACGGCATCTGCGGCTCCGACGCCATGCGCATCAACGGCCGCAACCGTCTGGCCTGCAAGACCCTGATCAAGGACCTCAACCCGGAGAAGCCGATCACGGTCGAGGCGATCAAGGGTCTGACGGTCCTGAAGGACCTGGTCGTCGACATGGACCCGTTCTTCCAGGCGTACCGCGACGTCATGCCGTTCCTGGTGACCACCGGCAACGAGCCGACGCGCGAGCGCCTGCAGTCGCCGGAGGACCGCGAGCGCTTCGACGACACGACGAAGTGCATCCTGTGCGCCGCGTGCACGTCGTCCTGCCCGGTCTTCTGGAACGACGGCCAGTACTTCGGCCCGGCCGCGATCGTCAACGCGCACCGTTTCATCTTCGATTCGCGTGACGAGGCGGGCGAGCAGCGCCTGGAGATCCTCAACGACAAGGACGGCGTGTGGCGTTGCCGCACGACGTTCAACTGCACGGACGCCTGCCCGCGCGGCATCGAGGTCACGAAGGCGATCCAGGAAGTGAAGCGGGCGTTGATCACGCGGCGCTTCTGATTTCTTCGGCTGGCCCTTACGCAGCTGTTGAGGGCCCCTTCCCCGGTCTTGTACCGGGGGCGGGGCCCTCTCGCTGTTCCGGGCGGCCGGCCAGGGCTTCGCTCACCCGCAGATCGGGAGCTCGGGAGGCAGGAAAGCCTGTGCGGGACGGTAGTTGAGCGTCGACCCGGCGACCAATGCGCCTGAACCGGCGTAAAAGCACTGACTGTTGATCAAATCCGCCTGGTGTCCTCACTCGCCCCAGAGATAGCGTTGGTTCGCTTCAGTTACCCCCCACCTCACGGGAGTCCCGAGTGAACCGCCCCATCCGTCTCATGACGGCCACGCTCACCGCGTCCGCGGCCCTGTTGTTGACCGCCTGCGGTTCGGGAGGCGGGGACGACGGACCTTCGGACAAGATCGAGGGCGCGGGTGGCGGCGGCTCGAAGGCTTCCGCGAGTCCGTCGGCGAAGCCGGACGGTGCGAAGCGCCCGGAGATCAAGCTCCCGGCCGAGTTCCAGGCGAACTTCTCGGGCTGGACGAACAGTGACCCGAAGGCCCAGGGGGTCCTGGACGACGGCAAGGAGGAGTTGCGGGCGAAGTACGCGGCGATCATCGAGGGGAACCCTGATTCGGACGCGGTGGCGTTCTACGACTCGGGCGCCTCGCTCACCACGGCCCGCAAGTGGATCAAGGGCTTCACCGAGACCGACGACAGCCTGATCGGTGAGGTCAGGGCCTACAACCCGAAGGTCAACGTCAACGGCAAGGACACGGCTGTGTTCTTCTACTGCGTCGACGAGCGCAAGGCGTCCACCAAGAACCGCAAGACCAAGAAGGTCACGGCCACCCCCGACACCCCCGACTCGGTGCTGCAGTACCGGGCCAGGCTCACCAAGTCCAAACAGGGCGTGTGGCAGACCGTCTCCCTGGAGACCGTCCCGGGCGGGTGCAAGTGATGCGGACGTCCGCGAAGGCAGGTGCCTTCCTGCTCGCCACGGCCCTCACTCTGGGCTTCTCCTCGACGGCGGCGTACGCCATCGGGGACAAGAACAACCAGAATCCGCCGGGGCCTTCGGGCGGCGCGAACAAGAACACGCTGAACGCCGGGGTCGGCACCACGAACATCACGGTCAATCAGGTCAGCGGCGGCAAGGGCGGCTCCTCCGCCAAGGGGCTCGCCCCGGTGGACCCCAACTGGAAGCCCCCGGCCTGCTGGTACGAGCCCGTGGCGACATCCGAGCAGGTGAAGGCCGCGACGGACCAGCTCAAAAAGACGCCCAACGAGAACCTGGTTCCGGTCACCCCCTCGCTCAGCTGGGGCGAGCAGTTGATGGTGGACACCTTCGAGAAGGACAAGTCGCCGAGCGACGGCGTCAAGAGCTACAAGAACTTCAACCTCGGCAAGAACGGCAAGTTCTGGCGCGGTGTCGTCAACCCTGACATGGAAGACGATCCGGCGGCGTACGACTGCGAGGAGATCCTCTTCTGGCAGGACGCCGGCACCCTCCCGAAGATCGACAATGCCCCGACGCCCGAGGTCCTCGCCTCGTACGCGTACGACAAGGTCAAGGTCCCGGACACCAAGGTCGAACTGAAGCCGGAAGGCAAGTCGACCGTGAACCTGCCCACTTGGGTCTGGCTGGACAAGGGCACCTTCGAGGACGTCAAGGTCCGCGCCGAACTGCCCGGTACGGGCCTGTGGGCAGAGACCACGGCCAAGCCGGTCAGCCTCCATCTGGAGCCCGGTACGGCGGACGCGCGGACCTTCCCCGCATCCGGTGAGTGCAAGGTCAACGACGACGGCAGCATCGGCACCCCGTACACGAAGGGCTCCTCGAAGCAGGACCCGCCCTGCGGCATCTCCTACCTGCGGGCCACCGACGGCAAGCCGTTCCAGCTGAAGGCGTCCATCACCTGGGAGATCACCTGGGAAGGCACCGGCGGCGCGGGCGGCGACCTGCCGAACGGCACGTTCGACGGGACGCAGGACGTCAACGTCCAGGAGATTCAGTCGATCAACCGCTGACGGAACGAGGCTCACCGATTGGCGGCCAGCACTGCCGCGAGGCCCTCTTGCAGGTCTTTGACGAAATACTCGGGAACCTCCAGCGACGGGAAATGTCCCCCGCTTTCCGGCGCCCCCCATCGGACGATCTGTCGGTATCGCTCCTGTGCCCAGGGGCGCGGACTCTTCTCGATGTCGCGGGGATACATGGTGATTGCCGACGGGACGTCGACCCGGAGTTCGGGGTCCAGTGAGTTGTGGCTTTCGTAGTAAATGCGGGCCGCCGATGCGCCGCTCCGCGTCAGCCAGTACAGGGTGACGTCGTCAAGAACGCGGTCGATGGAAATCGTCTCGAACGGGCTGTCCTCGGTGTCCGACCACTCGGCGAACTTGTCGAGGATCCAGGCGAGAAGCCCGACCGGTGAGTCGACGAGCGAGTAGCCGATGGTCTGCGGCCGGGTCGCCTGCTGCTTCGCGTACGCCGCGCGTTGGCGCCAGAAGTGGCGGGTTTCCTCGGTCCATTTGCGCTCGGCCGCCGTCAGCCCGTCCGTCGGCAGTCCGGGCGGCGCCTCCGCGAACAATGTGTGGATGCCGAGAACGTGCGCCGGGAATCTGCCGCCGAGAACCGTGGTGATATTCCCTCCCCAGTCTCCGCCGTGGGCCACGAACTTGCTGTAGCCGAGCCTTCCCATCAGTTCCACCCATGCGGCCGCGATCTTTTCGGTTCCCCACCCGGTGGTGGCCGGCTTGTCGCTGTAACCAAAGCCCGGCAGCGACGGGACCACGACGTGGAACGCCGGCGCGTCTGCGTCTTTCGGATCTGCCAACTCGTCCACCACATCGATGAACTCGGCAATGCTGCCCGGCCAGCCGTGCGTCAGGATAAGAGGCGTGGCATCTGCGCGCGCGGACCGGCGGTGCAGGAAGTGGATTCCCAGATCATCAATGGTCGTACGGAACTGGCCGATCCGGTTGAGGCGCTCTTCGAACGACCGCCAGTCGTACCCGGTGCGCCAGTAGTTCACGACATCGACGAGGTCGGCGAGCGGAACGCCCTGGTCCCATCGGCGAGGGTCGGGCGCGGCGCGATGGACCGTCTCGGCCTCCGGCAGCCGCGCCGCCGCCAGTCGCGCGCGCAGATCGTCGAGGTCGGCGTCGGGTGCGTGGGCTTCAAATGCTTGCACGTCGCTGCTTGGACGGGGCATGAGACCTCCTGGCCATCGCGGAACCGGCTAAGACGGTTCTAGCAGTTTCCCGAGCCACGCCGCAACCGGCTAAGGTGGTTCCATGCGTGCTGGATTCCCTGACTTCCGCCTCGGCAACGTGCTGGCGACCAGCTTCACGGGGACCCTGTCGGAGCGTCACGGCAACGCGGTGGAGCGCATTCCCACGCCGCACCGACTCATCGACTGGCTGGCAGCGAGCGGCCTCGCCGTGGACTCCTGCACCACCGCCCAGCTCGACCTCGCCCGGGAACTGAGGGAGTCGATTCACGCCGCCGCGACAGCGGCCGCGATCCAGGACACCCTGCCTGCGTCCGCCGTCCAAGTCATCAATGACCGCAGCGCTCAGGGCCGGGCTGCGGCCATCCTGACGCCCGAGGGCAAGCGGCGATGGCGGCTCGGCTCGGCTTCCTGCATGGAAGATGCCCTCAGCGTGATCGCCGCCGACGCGATCAGCATCATCGCGGGCGAACGAGACGGAAAACTGGCCTTGTGCGCATCGCCGACCTGCCGGGCCGCCTTCTTCGACACCAGCCAGAGCCGCAGCCGCAAATGGTGCGACATGAACACATGCGGGAATCGCCAGAAAAAGGCGCGCTTCCATGCCAACCAGCGCAAGAACTCCAGCTCGGCGGAGTGATCGTCACCCTCGATCCGCCGCCTTCGGTCAACGCCTTCAATCAGTACGTCTACGTTTACTGATCGGCGACGCACATCGGCTCTTCGCAGTCGGGGGTGTTGGCGGGTAGGCGTGGAGGTCTTCCACGGCGAGGCAGCAGGGCATTCTCGCGCCACTTGATTCCACAAGACCTCCCCGGAAACGAGCCACGAAACTCCGTAACGCAAGACGCAGCGGTCAACGAACTTGGCCAAGGAAGCCGTCGAAGAGGTCAAGTCCGCGCCGAGCTGTCCGGCACCGGCGTGTGGGCGGAGACGACGGCGAAGCCGAAGAGCCTCCACGTGGAGCCCGGAACGCCAGACACGAAGGGCTTCTCGAAACAGGACCCGCCGTGCGGCATCTCCTACCTCCGGGCCACCGGCAGGAGCCGTTCCAGCTGAAGGCGTCCATCACCTGGGAGATCACCTGGGAAAGCACAGGCGGCGCGGGCGGCGATCTCCCGAACGGCACGTTCGACGGCGGCAGGAGTGTTTCCACCTCCCTCCCCACCGCCTGGACGCCCAGAGTGAACCGCCCCACCCGTCTCATGACAGCCGCGCTGACCGCGTCCGCGGCCCTGCTGTCGACCACGCGCGGATCGGGAGGCGGCGACGACTCCTCGAACAAGAACGCCGCGGCGGGTGAGGAGGGCGGAAAGGCTTCGGCTCCCCTCAGCGCCAAGCCTGATGAGGTCGAGCGGCCGGAGATCAAGCTGCCTTCGGACTTCAAGGCGCACTTCGTACGCCGGACGAACAGCGACCCGAAGCTGCAGGCGATCCTGGACGACGGGCAGGAAGATCTTCGGGCCAATACGCGGCCATCATCGAGGCAAATCCTGAGTCGGACGCTGTGCGGTTCTACGACTCGGGTGCCTCCCTCACCACGGCGCGCAAGTGGATCAAGAGCTTCGTCGAGACGGACGACAGTTTGATCGGTGACATCAAGGCCTATAACGCGATGGACCACATCGCCGACAACGGCACGGGCACGCTCTTCTGCTGCGTCGACGAGCGCAAGGCATCGGCGAAGAACCGCAAGACCGAGAAGGTCACGGCCACCCCCGACACCCCGGACTCGATCCTGCAGTACCGGACCAGGCTCACCAAGTCCCGGCAGGGCGTATGGCAGACCACCTCGCTCGTGACCGTCCCGGGTCGCTGCAACTGATGCGGGGAGCAGGCCAATGTGCTGCAACAGCAAACGGCCTGCCTTGTAGATGCGCCCCACGCCGACTGCTACTGCATGGAGCATCGCAGATTTAACCTCCCTCGATCACGCTCAGCGCAAGCGCAAAACCGTCAAATACGCACGAAGATTCAAAACTAGCCTTATCTGAGCGTCTTAATCCCGCCTGGCCCCCTCGGCAGCCCCACAGATGGCGTTGGTTCACATAAGACAACCATCGCCCCATCGGGAGCTCACCGTGAACCGCCGAACCCTGCCTGCCGCTGTCGCCTTCACTGCGACAGCAACTTTGCTGCTGACGGCTTGCGGCGGTGGGAGCGACGAATCCAGCGACAAAGACAAGATCGCCGGAGCCGACTCGGGTAGCGGAAAGAAGTCGGCATCGCCGGACACGAGCGCCTCGGACGACAAGATCGAGCGGCCGAAGGTCGAGTTGCCCAAGGACGTGAAGAACGTCTTCGACGGCGGTTCGACAGGCGACGCAACGAAGGACGCGGTGCTCGCGGACAACGAGCGCGGGATCAACGCCGAGAGCGCTGCCATCGTGAGCGGCGACCGAGACTCAACCGCGCTGAGCTTCTACAACAAGGGCGAAGCCCTGCTGTCGGAGGCCAAGTATGTACAGAGCTTCCTGGACGCAGGCATCAGCTACAAGGGAACAATCCGCTACTTCGATCGGCGAGTGACACTGGTCGACAACAAGACCGCGGCACTCGTCTACTGCGCGGACGAGAGCGGGGCGTCCAATACCGACCGTAAGACGGGCAAGGTCAAGGCATCCGGCCAGACAGAGCCCAAGGACAATTACGTGCTCTACAACACCCGGCTGACCCTGAATGCAAAGGGCGTCTGGCAGAGCACCAAGGGGTTCGGCAAGCGAGGGGCCGCGTCGTGCGCAAAGTGACGGGTCGCATCACCGCATCCGTCACAGCGACGCTGGTACTGGCAGGATTGCCGGCGTCGGCGTATGCCATCGGACCAGGCGGCACCGGCAAGGGCGGAAGCGAGACGGACAGCTCAGGCGCTGGCCAGATCCACGCCGAGACGAAGGTTCAGACAACCGTCAATGGCAGGACCTCTACGGCGAAGACCGGGACCCTCTACTCTGCGGATTCCAACTGGACCCCACCAGCATGCTGGTACGAACCCGCCTTCTCCCCCAAGGAGTTGAAGAAGTCCGTCGGCAACCTGCGGAAGTACAACCCGTTCGGGCTCGGGAACATGGTCGCCGACATGTACGACGGCTACTACAAGGACGGGAAGCCCTACGAGGACTACAACCTCGACAAGCAGGGCGAGGGAATGTTCTGGGCGGGTGTCGTCAACCCCAACCGTGAGGACGACCCGGAGGCGACATCCTGCGACAAGGCCCCGTTCTGGGTCGACAAGGCAGACACCCCCGACGAACCGCTGGCCCTCTCACCTGAGATTCTCGCCGAATACGCCTACGACGAACTCCCCGTGCCCGGCACGGAGATTGAGGCGGCTCCGGCCGGCAAGTCGACGGTGAACTTGCCGACCTGGATCTGGCTGAACAAGGCGAAGTTCAAGAAGGTGTCCGTCACCGCCAGCCTCCCGGGGACAGGCCTGTCAGCAACCACGACCGCCGAGCCCGTCTCGCTGCACATCGATCCAGGTACGGAGGACGCCGATACCTTCCCCGCCTCCGGGAACTGCAGGATCAACGCCGACGGTTCGATCGGCGAGGCGTACGCGAAGGGCAAGTCGAAGGACACGCCGCCCTGCGGCGTGAACTTTCTCCGCGCCACTGACGCTTCAGCGGCTTACGAGCTCAAGGCCACCATCACCTGGAAGATCAGCTGGACGAGCACGACCGGCGAGGGCGACGACCTACCGGACGGCACATACGGATCAACTCAGGACGTTACGGTCCAGGAGATCCAGTCCATCAATCGCTGATCGGGCATCGCAGGCAGATAGCTCCAGATGAATCGGAACCAAAACGGGGGAACGCAAGGTGTCACACCGTCCGGGCGACTGGCACATACTCGACTTGGACAAGGACCCAACTCCGGGCGATCCGGACCGGGTTCGCAGCCTGGCGAAGAACCTGCACGACTTCTCCGACGACGTGGGCCGCGTCCTGCGGGACATCAAGGGGATGGCGGGCGAGGACGCGATCCTGCAGTGGGCGGGCAAGACCGCGGACGCCTTCACCGAGCAGTTCGAGGATGCTCCGGACAAGCTGAAGAAGCTCAAGAAGAGCTACGAGATGGCGGGCGACGCGCTGTCGGCGTACTGGCCGGATCTGGAGCGCGCCCAGACCTTGGCGGACAAGGCGCTGGTCAAGGGGCGTGAGGCGCAGGCCGACTTGAGCAGTGCGAAGTCGAAGCTGACGTCGGCGAATTCGTGGGTGGAGCGGGCGGGCAAGGAAGCCGACAAGTACAAGGACGACAACGACGGCGGCAGCAAGTCCGGCAAGGATGTGCCCAAGCCGGATCCGGACAAGGTCAAGGCCGCCACCCGCAACGCCGCCTCCGCGGAGAAGGCGCAGAGTACCGCCCAGGGTGATGTCACTTCCGCGCAGAGTGCGCTGGATGCGGCGAAGAAGATGGCCGAGGACGCGCGCAAGATGCGCGAGGACGCGGCCGGTACCGCGAAGCGGAAGATCGACGAGGCCTCCGACGCGGGCATTCAGAACCGCAAGTGGTGGGAGGAGATCGGCGACTGGGTCTCCGACAACTGGGACACCATCGTTGCGGTCTGCAAGGTCGTCGTCGCCGTGGTCGGCGTGATCGCGATGATTGTCGGCGGGCCCATCCTCGCCGCGATCGTGATCGTGGCCGGAGCGATCGTCCTGGCCGACACGCTGACCAAATACGCAAAAGGCCAAGCGACCCTCATGGATGTCGCGTTCGCGGCGCTGGACTGCGTACCTGGCATGAAGGGGCTGACCACCGCGGCGAAACTCGGCAAGGGGCTGAAGGGGCTCAAGGGCGGGCTGAAGGGTTTCAAGTCGGCCCGCACCGCGCTGAAGAACGGCGCGAAGGGCGCGTACAACCGCGTCAAGAGCAAGATCAAGGGCTGCGGCGACCCGGTGGACGTGGCCACCGGACAGATGTTCCTGGCCGAGACCGACGTCACCCTGCCCGGCGTCCTGCCGCTGGCCTTCACCCGCCGGGTCGCCTCGGGCTACCGCACCGGCGGCTGGTTCGGGCCCAGTTGGTCCTCCACTCTCGACCAGCGCCTCGAAATCGACGAAGACGGCGTCGTGTTCGTCACCGAGGACGGCATGCTCCTCGCCTACCCGCACCCCCAGGGACCGGACACACCGGTGCTGCCCGAGTCCGGCCCGCGCTGGCCGCTGGAACGCCTGGACAACGGCGGCTACCGCATCACCGATCCCGTGGCCGGACACTCACGCCACTTCGCCCCGCCCATCGACGACGTGGCACTCCTGACCCGAATAGCGGACCGCAACCACAACACCATCGACCTCGACTACGACACCGAGGGCACCCCACAGGCCATCCGCCACAGCGGCGGCTACCACCTCAAACTGACCGTCGAGAACGAACGCGTCACCGCGCTCAGCCTGGCAGGCGCGGGCGAGGACGGCACGGACGCCGTGATCAAACGATACGGCTACACCGACGGCAACCTAACCACGGTGGCCAACTCCTCTGGCCTGTCCATGAAGTTCACCTATGACGAGCAGTTGCGCCTCACGTCGTGGGAGGACACCAACCAGAGCCGCTACGGCTACACCTACGACGAGCGGGACCGCTGCACCACCCAGCAGGGCATAGCCGGGCACATGTCCAATGCGTTCGCCTACGACCTCACTGACTCCGGCTGGCCCAACTGCCGCATCACCGAGGTCACCACACCTGAGGGCGCAACCTCCCGATTCGTCATCGACGAACGTTGCCTGGTCGTCGCCGAGGTCGACCCGCTCGGCGGCACTCGGCGTTCCGTCTACGACAGCCACCGCCATCTCGTCCGCACTACCAACGCGCTCGGGCACAGCATCCGCATCGTGAACAACAAGCTGGGGCAGCCCCTTGAAGTGACCTACCCGGACGGCGCCACCATCAGGTATGCCTACAACGGATTGAATCAGCCTTGTTCCATCGAACTACCCGATGGCACCTACTGGTCGCAGGAGTACGACGAAGGCGGCAACTGCACACGGGTCACCGACCCGGCGGGCGTCGTGACTCGTTACGCCTATGCCGGGGCAGGCCACCTCTCGTCGATCACCGACGCACTCGGTCACACCACCAGGGTGTGCTGCGATCCGGCGGGTCTGACCCTGGAATCCATCGATCCATTGGGGGCTGTGACCGCTTGGGAGCGAGATGGCTTCGGCCGGCCTGTCTCACTCACCGACCCGTTGGGGAACGCAACCCGCTTCGCATGGACCGCAGAGGGTCAGCCCGCGCTGCGCATCGCTCCGGACGGCAGCACCGAATCGTGGAGCTATGACGGCGAGGGCAACTGCATCAGCCATACCGATCAGATGGGCCAGTCCACCCAGTTCGAATACACGCACTTCGACCTGCTCTCCTCGCGCACCGATCCCGACGGAACGCGGTACACGTTCGACTACGACTCATCGCTGCGTCTCGTCGAGGTGACCAATCCGCAAGGAATGCGATGGAGTTACACCTACGACGCGGCAGGGAACCTGATCGGCGAGAGCGACTTCGACGGCCGCGTGCTCGGCTATACGTGCGACGCGGCAGGACGCCACACCGCCCGCACCGATGCCCTGGGGCAAACGGTGTCGTACGAGCACGACGAACTGGGGCGAGTCATCCGCAAGGTCGCCGACGCTCAGGTGACCACCTTCATGTACGGCCCCGGGGATCAGCTCGCCGAGGTAGCAGGACCGGAAGCCACGCTCGTCCGGCTCTACGACCGCGTCGGCCGACTCGTGTCCGAGGCGGTCAACGGCAGGCGCACCGCCTACGCGTACGACGAGTTGGGCCGACGTGTGCAGCGCACGACCCCTTCCGGCGCGGTCACCACCTGGGAATACGACGCCAACGGCAACCAGACCCTGATGACCGCGTCGGACAGGGCCATTCGTTTCGCGTACGACCGGGGAGGACGCGAGATCAGCCGCCAGATGGGCGAGAACGTCAATATGGCGAACACCTTCGACGAACTGGGCCGCATCATCACCCAATCCCTCTCGACTGCGGACGACACGGAGATTCAGTCCCGCTGCTACGGATACCGCGCAGATGGGAACCTTGTACACCTCGAGGACAAGCTGAACGGAACGCGACGCTTTGATGTGGACGTCCTCGGGCGAGTGACGGCCGTGCACGCCCAAAACTGGAACGAGCAGTACGCGTACGACGCGGCCGGAAACCAGGCTGCCGCGTCCTGGCCCGCATCACATCCGGGCCAGGATTCCGTCGGCCTGCGCCATTACACCGGAACTCGAATAGACCGCGCGGGTCGTACGCGGTACGAACACGATGCCCTGGGGCGCGTCACTGCGCGGCAGAGAACCCGACTGTCCCGGAAGCCGGATACCTGGCGCTGTGAGTGGGATGCCGAGGACCGGCTCACCGCAGTGGTGACTCCAGACGGCACCCGCTGGCGCTATCGCTACGATCCTTTGGGCCGTCGCATCGAGAAACAGCGCCTCGCAACCGACGGTGAATCCGTTGTCGAGCACGTCCACTTCTCGTGGGACGGCAGCACCCTTTGCGAGCAGACCAGTGCGTCTGCGGCCCTTCCTGATCCCGTGACACTGACCTGGGACCACGACGGATTGCACCCGATCTCCCAGGCCGAGCGGATCACCGCGGCCGGCGGCGCGCAAGAGGAAGTGAACTCGCGCTTCTTCGCCATCGTCACCGATCTCATCGGTACGCCCACCGAGCTCGTCGGCGAGGACGGCAGCATAGCGTGGCGCACCCGAACAACTCTCTGGGGCACCACGGCCTGGAGTTCCAGTAGCACCGCGTACATGCCTCTGCGATTCCCCGGCCAATATTACGACGCCGAGAGCGGACTCCATTACAACTACTTCCGGCACTACGATCCCGAAACCGCGCGCTACCTCACGCCAGATCCCCTGGGCCTCGGCCCTGCACCGAACGCCAACACCTACGTCCACAATCCCCTCACGTGGGTTGATCCGCTCGGCCTGGCACCCAAATGCCCCAAGGGGAAGGGCAAGGACAAACCACCGCAACGGAAGACGTCCAACGAGGAGCATGAGTACTTCGACTCGTTCAGTGAAGCGAGAGCCAACGCGAAGGAACGCGCGCAACTAGGCGATGATCAGATTCCGTTCGTGCAGGAACTCGGCCCGCACAAGGGTCGAGTAACCGGGATGCAGAGTCCCGACGGAAACCGTGGATGGCGAATCGACTTCGACGACCAGAACCCAGACAAGGGATTCCACGTAAACTGGTGGAACAGGGAAGGCCGTAAGCGAAGCGACAGTTGGAAGCTTGGCGCCAACACGATCAGAGGCGCCGAGGAAGCGGACTATCTGGCGATCCTCGAACATTTCCCGCACACCTGACCGGAATCACCTGACCGGAAAGATCTCTCGCATGCATACAGAGCAAGAACACATTCAATCCTGGCTGACCGGGCGCGAGCATTGGATTCTCGGAAACGAGGTTTCAGACGCCTTCAACAATTCACTGTCCGAGCTTCCGTGGACCACGAGCCACGTCCGTTGGAGCCAAGTCCCTCACACAATCCTGAGGTTGCCTGACAATAACGACTGGGAACAGTTCCTGAGCGAAGCGGCCGAGACGCCTGCCGGACAGCACGAGCATCTGTACATCATGTACTCCTGGCGTGAGCCGGGAATCGTCTGCCGAACCACTGAGGCACTGCAGGACATCGACTACCTGTACTCATCCGCCCCCGGGCCCAGGTATTTCTGCGGCGCCGACGTTTCGAACGGTTCCCCCGTACTAGCGTTCTCGGACTTCGCGGAATACGACGGAGGCGACAAGATCACGGCGTACACGCCGTGATCCGACCCATCACTCTCGCCATCATCCCGAGGGTCCGGCTCAGCCCGAGGCGCTCGGCATGGCGCCCGGGGACGTCGCGTACGGGATGCAGGCAAGCTACGGGCTCGCGTACATCACGCCCGACACCATCTCCGACTGGGAGCGAGGGTTTGCATCGCCCTGCTCCGCCGAACTCGCCACGCTCGCCGCCATCTGGTGATAGTCGCCGGATGAACTCACGGGCGCCGCACGCACGTTGGCTGCACATAGGCGGAGAGCGATGACCGACCCATCCACGCCGGCAACCTCCGTGGCGAGGCGGCAGGGCTTTCTCGCGCCACCTGATTCCAACACAGCCCGGGGCCCCGGAAACGTCAGCAAGTGCGGCTCCAACCGAGCCCACTCTTCATCCGAAAGATCTCCCCGCCCCATGTCCCACGGAACGAGTTTCCAGCAGGGGCGTCCCACGACCCATAGGGCACGGCCTGGTCGGAAGCCATTCGGGCGACGGAAACGGCCAGACGGCCGAAGAAGGGACCGTCCGGGGTGACGTTGGCGCGCGCTCGCGTCCGGCGCAGAGCCGTCGACCTACCCTGACGGAATGTCAGACAACCAGTCGGTCGGCCTGTCAGCTGACCAGTCCGTCGGCCAGTCCGCAGGCGAGGCCGCCGCCGGACAGGCGACCGATCTCCTCGGGTTCGACAACGTCCTGCTCCCCGTCGGCGACCTGGACGAGGCCGTCGGGTTCTACGAACGTCTCGGGTTCCCCGTCTCCGCCCGGATCGACGAGATCGGGCTCGCCATCCTCAAGGTGGGCAAGGAGATGCCCGGCGTACTGCTGCGCGTGGAGGACGAAGCCGTCCGGCAGCCGCCGCCGTGGGCCTCCCCCAGGGTGTGGCTGGAGGTGCGCGACGCTCGCGCCGCGGGGCGTGCGCTGGACGCTGCGGGGGTCAAGCTGCTCGCGCCGCCGTTCTCCGTGGCCACCGGGTGGACCGTGGAGGTCGCCGACCCGTGGGGGAACGTCGTCGGGTTCACCGACTACTGCAAGCGGCCCGAGCTGGCGCGGAGTTGACCCGCAGGGGCAGGAGCGGCGTCAGCGCCAGGACGCGCCGCCGCCCTCCTCCGCCACCAGCATGATGCGGCGCAGCATGTCCGAGAGCTGGGCCCGCTCGTCCTTCGAGAGCACGCCGAGGAGGCGATACTCCTCGTGGCCCAGGACATCCATCGCGCCGAGCCAGATCGAGCGGCCGGACTTCGTCAGCTCCACGTCGACCCGGCGCCGGTCCTCCTTCGAGGGGGTGCGGCGGATCAGGCCCCGGCCCTCCAGGCCGCCCAGACGGCCCGTTACGGAGGCGGGCGCGAGGTCCAGGTCGGCGGCCAGCTCGGAGGGGGTGGCCCGGCCGCCGCGACCGGCCAGCTTGTGGAGGGTGTCGAACTCGGGGCGCTCCAGGTCGAAGTCGATGAGGGACTGCTCGCGGATCCGGCGCAGATACACCGTCAGCTTCTTCATGCGGGTGACGGCGCCCTCGATGTCGGGGTCGAGGCCGGGGAGCACGGGGAGCCAGCGTTCGACGTGACCGTCGGTCCAGTCGCGGGCGGCCGGCTCGGGGGCGGCTTTGTGGGCGATCGCGGGCGCGTTCCCCGATCCCGCGTTCCTCGCCGTTCCCGCGTCCTTCGCCGTTCCCGCGTCCTTCGCCGTTCCCGCGTTCCTCGCCGTTCCCGCGTCCCTCGCCGTCCTGCTGTCGCGCTTGTCCGCCATGGAGCGCAGCCTACTTCGGTTCTTCGGTTCCATATATTTCGTTGACGAATAATTCGGTTCCGAAATACAGTCCTCTCCATGCCGTCGCCCCTCCTGCTGCGCAACCGCCCCTTCCGGCTGCTCTTCCTCGGCCGCTCCCTCTCCCTCATCGGCGACGCCGTCATCCCCGCCGCCCTCTCCCTCGCCGTCATCCGTGCCACCGGCTCCGCCTCCGCGCTTGCCCTCGTCCTCGGCTGCGCGATGGGGCCGAGGCTGCTGTTGCTTCCGATCGGCGGGGTCGTCGGCGACCGGTTCAATGCCCGTACCGTCGCGCTCGGCACCGACGTCGTGCGGTGCCTGACGCAGCTCTTCGTAGGCGTCGAACTCCTGGGGGGCAACCCCCAGTTGTGGCACATCGCCCTCGCCTCGGCGGTCGGCGGCGCCGCCTCCGCGTTCGCCATGCCCACCCTGCCGACCCTCATCACCGGCACCGTCGACGGGAAGGAGCGGCACGCCGCCAACTCCGCACTCGGCGTCGTCAAGAGCACCGCCATGGTCGGCGGGCCCGCGCTCGCCGGGCTCCTCATCAAGTACGCGGGCCCCGGCTGGGCCTTCGTGCTCGACGGGGTCTCGTTCGCCGTCAGCGCGTGCCTGCTGGCCGCCATCCGCGTGCGACGGGTCACCCCGGAGGGGCGCCGTTCCCTCCGTAGGGACCTGGTCGAGGGGTGGCAGGAGGTGCGGTGCCGGGACTGGTACTGGACCAGCCTCGTCGCGCACTCGGCGTGGAACGGCGCCGCCGCCGTGCTCACCACCCTCGGACCCGCCATCGCCGTAAAGGAGTTGGGCGGCGAGGACGTGTGGATCGGCATCCTGCAGGCCGGCGCGATCGGGCTGCTGCTCGGCTCGCTGCTCGCGGGTCGGGCCCGGCCCCGGCGCCCGATCCTGGCGGCCAACCTGGGCCTCGCGACGTACGCCCTGCCCCTCGGCCTGCTCGCCGCCGGGGCCCCCGCCCCGCTCATCATCGGCGCCTACGCCGTCGCACAGGCGGGCCTCGGCTTCCTCAGCCCCGTGTGGGCGACATCCGTCCAGGCGGCGATACCGCCCGGCGCACTCGCCCGTGTCACCTCGTACGACTGGCTGCTCTCGCTGGCCGCGATGCCCCTCGGCTACGTGCTCGCGCCCCTCGCGGCGGACGTGTGGGGTGAGGCGGCGCCCCTCTGGATCGCGGCCTGCGTGGTGGGCATCGCGTGCGTGGGAACGGCTGCGGTGCCGGGAGTACGCGGGTTCAGAGCAGACGGCGCGAGTACGCCTCGTGAAGTCGGGGGCGAGAACGGTCGGTTCACCCCGGACGGCGAGAGCGACACCGGGCACTCGGAGAACGCCCCCAGGGACACCGTCTCCTGAGTGCCGCTCCCCCCCCGTCGATCCCGCAGAGCCGCCGCAGCGCGACCAGCTCCCGGCCGGGCTCAGTTGACCGCGTCCACCTCCCCCGGCGCCAGCTCCATGTCGTACACGAGCGGCTCGTCGGCGACCATGATGTGCCGGGCACGTGAGGCGTAGCCGGGGGCCGTGGCTGCCAGTAGGTAGGCGCCTGCCGACGGGGCCGCCACGATGTACGAGCCGTCGGCCAGTGACGTCACGCGGTCCAGTTTGCGGCCGCCCTTGGAGAGCAGCGTCAGGGTCGCGTCCGGCACCGGGTCGCCCTCCACTGTGCGGATGAAGCCGTGCACTACGGAGGCCGTGCCTACGGAGGCCATGCCTACGGAGGCCGTCCCCGGGCCGTTGGGCTCCACGCGCGCGTGGGGGACGGTTTCGGACGGGGCCTGCTCCGGCTCCTCCCGTGGCTCCACCGCCAGGTGCGGCAGGCGCTTCTCCAGGCCCGCGGGGAGCCACCAGTTGGCGCGGCCGAGCAGCTGCATCGCCGCCGGGACCAGCGCCGTACGCAGGATGAAGGCGTCCAAGGCCACCGCTGCCGCGAGGCCGATGCCCGCCATCGCGCCCTCCATGTCGCCGCTCAGGACGAACGCGGAGAAGACGCAGATCATGATCAGGGCCGCGCAGTTGATCACCCTGCTCGTCTCGGCGAGGCCCACCCGAACCGCGCGGGCGTTGTCCTTCGTGTGCACCCATTCCTCGTGCATACGGCTCACCAGGAACACCTGGTAGTCCATCGAGAGCCCGAAGAGCAGCGACAGCATGATGACGGGCAGGAACGCCGTGATCGGGCCCTCCTTGCCGACGCCGATCAGTTCCGTGCCCCAGCCCCACTGGAAGACCGCCACCAGTACGCCGAAGGACGCGGCTGCCGCGATCAGGTTCATCAAGGCGGCCGTCAGGGGCACCACCAGGGAGCGGAACGCGATCAGCAGCAGGAGGAAGCCGAGCGCGATGATGGCTCCTACGAAGTAGGGCAGCCGGTCGCCCGTCACCGCGGCGAAGTCCTTGAAGACGGCTGTCACGCCGCCGACGTGCGCCTCGACGCCGGCCTCCGGAATCACGTCTCCCCGTAGCCGGTCGATGAGTTGGTCGGTCTCCTCGGACTGGGGGGATGTGGTCGGGACGACGTTGATGACGGAGATGCCGTCCGACGGTGGGGCCGCCGCCACCTGGGCGACGCCCTCCGTCGACCGGATGCGCTCCGCCAGGCCTCCGGTGTCGGTCTCTTCGGCCACTACTTGGAGCGGGCCGTTGAATCCCGGACCGAAGCCGTCGGCCAGCATGTCGTACGCCTGTCGGGTCGTCGTCGACTCCTGGTGGTTGCCCTGGTCGGTCGCGCCGAGCCGCAGGGAGAGCAGCGGCAGGGCGAGGAAGGCCATCACCACGAAGGCGAGTGCCGCGATCGAACGCGGCCTCTTCTGTACGTACGACGACCAGCGCGCCGCGAGGCCGCTCGCCTCGGCCGGATCGGGCCCCGTCGCCGCGAGACGCCGCCGCTGCCTGCGGCTGAGCACCCGGGGGCCGAGCAGCCCCAGGAGCGCGGGCAGCAGCGTGACGGCCGCGAGGACGCTCAGGATCACCGTCAGGGAGGCCGCGATGACCACGCCGTCCAGGAAGCGCATGTTCATCACCAGCATTCCGGCGAGCGCGATGCACACCGTGCCGCCCGCGAACAGCACCGCGCGGCCCGAGGTGTTCAGCGCCTGCATCGCCGCATCCCGCGGCTCCATGCCGCGCAGGATGCCGCGCCGGTGCCGGGTCACGATGAAGAGCGCGTAGTCGATGCCCACGCCGAGGCCGATCAGGGAGCCGAGCAGCGGGGCCACTTCGGGGATGTCGGTGACATGGCTGAGCAGCATCGTCGAGAGCATGCCGAGGCCCACTCCGAAGACCGCGATGACGATCGGCAGGACCATCGCGAAGAGCGAACCGAAGGCCAGGAAGAGGACTACGGCCGCGGCCGCGATGCCGACGAGTTCGGAGGTGCCGGTGGGCGGCTCCTGGATGCGGGTGATCGCCTGGCCGCCGAGTTCGACCTGGAGGCCGCCGCGTTCGGCGTTCTGAGCCGTGTCCACGACGTCCTGGACGAGGTCCTTGGGGACGGAGTTCGCCTGCTCGGTGAAGGTCACCTGGGCGTAGGCGATCCGCCCGTTCTCGCTGATCTGAGCCGCGCCCGCCTTCTTGGAGGCGCCTGCCTCCTTGGAGGCGCCCGCCTTCTTGGAGCCACCCTCCTTCTTAGAAGCACCCTCCTTCTTCGAGGCACCCTCCTTCTTGGAAGCGCCCGCCTTCTTGGAAGCGCCCGCCTTCTTGGAAGCGCCCGCCTTCTTAGAGGCGTACGGGCCCACCACCTCGCCGACGCCCTTCATGCCGGCGATGTCCTTCAGCGCGGGCTCGATCCGGGAACGTACGTCCTTGTCACGCACCGAAGCACCCTCGTCGACGCGCCACACGACCGTGTCGGTGTCCCCCGAGCGCTCCGGGAACGCCTTCGTCATCAGGTCGTACGCGCGCGTGGAGTCCGTGTCGGGCAGGGAGAGCACATTCGAATAGTCGGTGCCCGCGGAGGTCCCCGCCGCCCCCAGGCCGAACAGGGCACCCACCCACAGCACAAGGACCACCAGGCGGTGCGCATGGCACCACCGCGCCAATGCCGTCACGATCCGTTCCTCCTCCGCGTCGCCGATTCCCCCAGGTCCGTGCCTCGTCGGACCTCAGCATCGGCGGCACGGCGCCGCTGCGGCGCGGCGCGGCCATGATTCTCAAGTAACTCCAAGGCACGGACCCGGGACTTCGTACAACGTCCGCGCCGATACTGGGGCCATGTGCCACGCCGAAGGCCGCCGGGGAACAGATGTCGGAACGCCGCGGGGCGAGGGGGCGACCGTCCTCGTCGTCGAGGACGAACCGAGCATCGCCGACGTGCTGGCCATCGCCCTGCGCTATCACCGCTTCGACGTGATGGTGGCCGGCACCGTGCGCGATGCCCTCGCGCTCGCCGGACGCACCCGGCCCGACGTGGCACTCCTGGACGTGATGCTGCCGGACGGCGACGGGCGTGCGCTGGGCAGGGAACTGCGCGCCCGGCGCCCCGAATTGGCACTGGTGTTCCTGACCGCACGGGACGCGCCGTCGGAGGTCGTGGGCGCGCTCGGCTTCGGCGACGACTACATCACCAAGCCGTTCAACATCGACGAGGTCGTCGCCCGTATCGGGGCCGTCCTGCGCCGCACCAGGGCGGGCGACGTGCTCCCCCAGCGCCCGCCGCTGCGCTACGGCGACCTGGAGCTCGACGACGCGACGTACGTGGTGCGCCGCGCGGACCGCACGGCGCAGCTCACGCCGACCGAGTACGCCCTGCTGCGCTTCCTGGTGCGCAACGCGGGCCGCGTCGTGCCCAAGGAGCAGCTGCTGCGCCATGTGTGGAGCTACGAGCACACGGCGGAGTCGACCGTCGTCGAGACCTACATCAGCTATCTGCGGCGCAAGCTGGCCGCCATCGGCCCGCCGGTGATCACGACCCGGCGGGGCGTCGGATACGGACTCGCATGAGGCGTGCGCACCGCGGCACGCACTCGCTGCGCGCCAAGCTCACCTGGGTCAACGTGGCGCTGCTGGCCCTCGGCATCGTCACCGCGACGGCCGTGAGCATCATGGGTATGCGGCACTTCCTGCTCGACAACATCGACGCGGAGCTCACCTCGTCGCGCGACTCGCTGCACCGCATGGGTCTGACCATGAAGCAGATCGAGTACATCAGCGCGCTCGGCATGGCGCTCGACAACCTCTCCCCCGACGGCACCGACCGAAGTGGCGGGCTCCCGCGCGCGGACACGCTCATCGTCGCGATCGGCGCCTCCGGGAAGCCCGTTCCCATCGGCTCGCTGGAGCCGACACCGCGCCAGCGCGCCCTGGCCTCCGCGGTGGACGACCCCGGCGCCCTGGTCAGCGCATCGCAGCCGCGCGACGTCACCTTGGACGGCGACCCCTACCGCACCGTGGGCGCGCGCCTCGACGACGGCACGACCGTCCTGATGGCCACCTCTACGGAGAGCCTGCATTCGGGCATCAAGAAGGCGCTGAAGGTCGACGCCGCCTTCGGAGTGGCCCTGTTGGGGCTGCTCGCCGTCCTGACGATGATCTCCGCGCACCACCGTCTTCGCCCGCTGGAGGACATGGTCGAGACGGCGTCCGCGATCGCCGACGGCGACCTGACGCGGCGGGTGCCGTCGAGCCGCACCCCGGTGCTGGAGACCGAGCAGCTGCGGCTTGCCCTCAACTCCATGCTCCACCAGGTCGAATCGGCCTTCGAGACCCGCGAACGCAGCTCCGCACAGCTGCGCCGCTTCGTCGCCGACGCCTCGCACGAGCTGCGTACGCCGCTGTCGGCGATCCGCGGCTACCTCCAGCTGTACGACAAGGGGATGCTCCGCGACCCGGCGGAGCGCACGCGCGCGTGGGACCGCGTCAACGCCGAGGCCGACCGGATGGGGCGCCTCGTCGACGAGCTGCTGACCCTGGCCCGCCTGGACCAGCAGCCGGAACTGCGCTTCAGGAACGTCGACTTGAGCCGCCTGGTGCGGGACGCCGCCGACGATCTGCGCGTGCAGGAGCCGGAGCGCCCGCTCACCGTCCGCGCCGAGGGCGCCCTGCTGATCCGCGCGGACGAGTCGGGGCTGCGCAAGGTGCTCGGCAATCTGCTGGGCAACGTACGCGTCCACACCCCCGCCGACGCGCCGGTAACGCTGGGCGTGGAGCGGGTGGACGGGCTTGTGCGGCTGCGTGTCGAGGACCGGGGGCCGGGCCTCGCGGCACAGGACGCGGCCCGCATCTTCGACCGCTTCTTCCGCGCGGGCGGCGGCGCGGGCAGCGGCCTCGGCATGGCGATCGTGCAGGGGGTCGTCATCGCGCACGGGGGCGAGGTCGAGGTGCAGACGGCTCCGGGCGAGGGGCTCACCGTGACGGTCACTCTGCCCGCGCAGAGCCCGAGTTGAGGCCCGCCGCAGAGCCCGAGTTGAGGCCCGCCTCGGCGTCGTGACGGCGGCGGGCCCGGCCATCAGGGATCAGGGCCACCCGGCGTCCCCCGTGCCCCGCACCAGCGCCCACACCGTCTTGCCGTGTCTCCCGCGCCGCCAGACACCCCACGCCTCGGCCAGCGCGTCCAGGAGCCGCAGGCCCCGGCCGTTCTCGTCCTCCCAGGTGCCCGTGCCCCGCAGCTCCGGGCCTACGGGGCTCTCGTCGGAGACCTCTATGAAGCAGTCGCCGTCGGCGAGCACCGTGACCGCGACCTCGAACTCCCGCTCCAGGACGAGGCCGTGGCAGACCGCGTTCGTCGCGAGTTCCGACACCAGGAGTACGACGTCATGGCGCGCCACGCTCTTCTCCGTATGCCCCCAGGCCGTCAAATGATCGCGAACGCGAACGCGAGCGAGCGCGACGGACGCCGGATGCGGTGGCAGCCGGAACGCGTGACGTCGTAACAATCCTGGGCCCCCCTCGGGCTCGGGCACACACAAGCACCCGGAACCGCACACACTTCCGACACCAGATGCTGCGCAGAGGAAGCGCCCGGTGTCACACCGTCACCGTGCGACCCCGCAGTATCCGGCCAAGTCCGAACCAAAGGGAACCGAATCGAACCAACAGCCGATTACGCCTGGCGGGAGGCCAGTTCCACGACCGTGATGTCGGACGGCGCCCCGACCCGCACCGGCGGCCCCCACGCGCCGGCGCCGCGTGTCACGTACAGCTGGGTGTCGCCGTACCGCTCAAGTCCCGCAAGCGTCGGATTGGCCAGGTCGGCGATGAAGTTGCCTGGCCAGAGCTGTCCGCCGTGGGTGTGCCCGGAGAGCTGGAGGTCGACGCCGTGCTTGACCGCGTCGTGGATGACGACCGGCTGATGGGCCAGGAGCACGGACGCCCGTGACCGGTCGCGGTCGCCGAGCGCCTTGGCGAAGTCGGGCCCGTGCCCCTCGCGCTCGCCCGCCACGTCGTCCACGCCCGCGAGGTCAAAGGCGGGCAGTTCGGCGCGCGCGTTCTCCAGGGGGCGCAGGCCGAGTTCGCGTACGTGATCGACCCACTGCTCCGCGCCGGAGAAGTACTCGTGGTTGCCGGTGACGAAGTAGCTGCCGTGCCGGGCCCGGAGCTGCGCCAGCGGCGCCGCGGCGGGCCCGAGGTCATCGACGTCGCCGTCGACGAGGTCACCGACGACGGCGATGAGGTCGGGCCGGGTGCCGTTGATCGTGTCGACCACGCGCTGGGTGAAGCCGCGCCCGAGGACCGGCCCCAGGTGGATGTCGCTGACCACGGCGATCCGGAACCCGTGCGCCGCGCGCGGCAGCTTGGCCAGCGGCACGGTGACGCGCTTCACCCGGGGGCCGCGCAGCACGCCGTACGTTCCGTAGCCGACCGTTCCGACGGCGACGGCCGCGGCGGTGCCGCCGACGATCCGGGAGACGAAGAGGCGGCGCGAGGGAGTGGCCGGATTCCGCGGCGCTTCCTCGGCGGGGGCGGGGGCGGCTGCGGGGGCGTCATCCGTCGAAGCCGGGTCCTCCGTAGGAGTGGCTTCCCTAGACGCCCTCTCCGTAGGAGCGGCCTTCGTAGGCGCCGTCTCCGTAGGAGTCGTTTCCGAGCGTCGCCGCCGCAGCAGTCTCAGCAGGACGGGGCGTACGAGCTCGCCCGCGAGCAGCGCGAGGACCAGGTAGATCGAAAGAGCCATCCACATGAAGCCCGGCCAGGCCAGCACCTGCTGCAGCCAGAACGGCGCACCGGCCCGCTCACCGGCGACCGCCGCGAACATCAGCAGCGGCCCCACCGTGAAGACCACCGCGCCGGCCCGCCGCACGAACCCGGGCCGCGCCGTCGTGTCCCGCACCAGGCGCCGCCATGCGTACCACTGCAGCCCGGCGAAGGCCGCGAGGACGGCGAGGCCGATGAGTACGACGAGAATGATCACGGCTATGACGTACGGCGCAGAGCCCGCACCCCACGCAACCCGATGGTCCCCACCACCGTCCCCAAGACAAAGGAGGCGACGGCGAGCGTCAGGTGCACCCAGAAGTACGCGGTCGGGTCGCCGTCGTCGAAGGCGAGCCCGCTGCCGTCCTTCCACAGGTTCTTGACGAAAGTGATCCAGATGAACCAGCTCCACACGCCGAAGGCGAGCAGGAACCAGGAGACCGGGCGGCTGAGCTTCATACGTTCAGTATCGCGAGCCTCCCTTCCGCACAGCCGCCGGGGTCAGGAGCGCGACGTACAGGCCACCTCGACGGCGACTTCCACAGCGGCGCCCTGTACGTTCTCGTCCGTGCCTGCCGTAAAAAAGACCGCCTTGCTGGTCACTTCCGCCGCATTGTTGACCTTTTCGACCGCAGCGCCCGCACTGGCGGACGGCAAGCCGGGAGACGACAAGAAGCCGAAACCGCCCTCCTCCATGTCGACGGTCGGCGGCGCCAAGCTCGGCGAGGCAGGCACCCAGGTCAGCCTGAAGGCGGGCGCTCCCGTGCTCCCCAAGGACCTGTCGGCACGCTCCTGGATCGTCTCGGACGCCGAGTCCGGCGACGTGCTCGCCTCGCACAACGCGCACTGGAAGCTGCCCCCGGCGAGCACCCTGAAGATGCTCTTCGCGGACACGGTCCTGCCGAAGTTCCCCAAGACGCAGGAGCACAAGGTCGAGCTCTCCGACCTGGCGGGCATCGGCGCGGGCAGCAGCATGGTCGGCGTCAAGGAGGACGAGACGTACACGGTCCACGACCTGTGGCTCGGCGTCTTCCTGCGGTCGGGCAACGACGCGGTGCACGTCCTTTCGGCGATGAACGGCGGCGTCGCGAAGACCGTCAAGGACATGCAGTCCCACGCCGAGGAACTGCAGGCCCTGGACACCAACGTCGTCAGCCCGGACGGCTACGACGCCGACAAGCAGGTCTCCTCCGCGTACGACCTGACCCTGTTCGCCCGCTCCGGGCTGCAGAAGAAGGACTTCCGCGAGTACTGCTCGACGGCCACCGCCAAGTTCCCCGGCGAGACCAAGAAGGTCACGAAGGGCAAGGACAAGGGCAAGAAGAAGCGCGACTCCTTCGAGATCCAGAACACCAACCGACTCCTTACAGGAGACGTCGGTCTCGACCCCTACAAGGGCATCGCGGGCGTCAAGAACGGCAGCACCACGAACGCCGGAACCACCTTCACGGGCGTCGCCGAGCGCGACGGGAAGGTGCTGCTCGTCACCGTCATGAACCCTGACTCCGGGGAGCAGCACGCCGTCTACAAGGAGACGGAACGCCTGCTGGACTGGGGCTTCCAGGCCTCGGGCAAGGTCGACCCGGTGGGCGAACTGGTCCCCCCGAAGGGTGCCGCCACGGGCAGCGGGAAGGGCGCTCCGGGCGCGGGCAAGGGCAAGTCGGATGCGGCCAAGAACGTGGCGCACGCCGCGGACAAGGACTCGGGCGGCGGCGTCGGTGTCGCACTCGGTGTCGTGGGCGGTGTGCTGGCGCTCCTGGCCGCCGGGTGGTTCGTGATCAGCCGCCGGCTGCCGCTGCCGGACCTGGTGCGCCGGAAGGGCCGTCGCTGACGTCTCCGGAGGGCGCCTCGTCGTTCGGGGCGCCCCGGTCGTCTTCTGCCGGCTCTTCCTCTGGCTCTTCTTCTGTACGTCCCTGCTTCCGCGTCGCCGTCCAGGCGGCGCAGAACAGCAGGAGTTTCGCGGTGAAGTTGATCCACAGGAGCAGGGCGACGGGCACACCGAAGGCGCCGTACATGCTCCGCGCGGCGACGCCCTTCATATAGCCGCCGAGCAGCAGCTTGAGCAGCTCGAACCCGGCGGCGCCCATGAGCCCCGCGGTGATCAGCAGCCGGCGCGGCGGCTGGACGCCGGGCAGCAGCGTCAGGACGTACAGCAGGAGCAGGAAGTCCGCGAGGACGGCGATGGCGAACGCCGCCCCCTGGAGCAGCAGGCCGCCCCAGCCGTCCCGGGAGACGCCCACGAGGTCGGCGCTCCAGCCGACGGCGGTCGACGCGAGGGTCGAGGCGGCGACGGAGGCGAGCCCGGCGCCGCCGAGCCCGATGAGCACCCCGGCGTCCTTGAGCTTGCGCAGGACGGGGTTCTCGTCCTCGTCCTCAAGCTCCCAGACGGCCCGCAGACACTCCCTTATCGAGCCGACCCAACCGATGCCGGTGAAGAGCAGCACGGCGCCCGCGACGAGCCCGATGGTGCCCGCGTTGTCGACCAGGGCGTTCAGGTTCAGCTGGTCGGAGATGCCGGGGACCTGCTCGGCGAGCTTGTCCTCGAGCTTCTGCTGCTGGCTCTTGGAGAGCGTCGCGGCGGCGATCGCGGCGGCGACGGTGATCAGTGGGAAGAGCGCAAGGAAGCTGATGAACGTCATCGCGGCCGCGAGGCGGGTCCAGTGCACACTGTCGAGCCGCTCGTACGCGCTCCACGCGTGCGTGCGCATCGCGCGCTCCACCAGGGGCCCGATTCCGGGGAGCTTTTTCAGCCAGTCCATGATGCCTCCCTGCCCGCTGCGCGGAAGACCAAGGTCCGGGTACCCCAGAAACGCAGAACAGTGGCGAGTGCCATACCGATTCCCGCTCCGGAGACGGTGTCCGCGCGCTGTGAGGTGAGGCCGAGGCCGTAGTGGGACACGGCGATGCAGAGCAACTGCACCAGGGCGCCCGCGATGTTGACGGCGAAGAAGATCCCGTGCTGGCGCAGGCGCGACACCCTGGCCCGCTCGCCCCGGTAGGTGCCGAGCGCGTTGCCCGCGTACGCGACGGTGCAACCGGCCACGAAGGACAGCGCCTTGGCGGTCAGCGGGTCCAGGCCGACGGGGCCGCGCAGCCAGATGAAGAGGGCGAGGTCGGCGGCGTACGCGCAGATCCCGGCGGCGGCGAAGCCGAGCAGTTCGGGCCCCATGGCCCGCAGCCGCCCTCTGAGGGCGCTCACCACGCTCACCAGTCGGCGACCGCGAGTCCGTACATCGCCAGCCACACCACGCCGATGACGGCGAGCGCACGGTCGCGCAGGACGACGTCCTCGGGCTCGCCGGCGGTGCCCCGGTCGGCGAACACGGCGTACCGCAGGACCGCGAGGACGAAGGCGGCCATCGACAGCTGCCGCCAGGGCAGCAGGCTGCCGTTGGCGGTGCCGCCGCTCTCCATGGCCCACAGGCAGTAGGCGAGGACGGCGACCCCGGCGGCCAGCTGCCACACGAAGCGCAGGTACCCGGTGGTGTATTCGGTGAGCAACGCGCGCGTGGCGCCCGGTTTCTCGCCGCCGCCCGACATCTGGACGGCTTCGGAGTAGCGCTTGGCGGAGACCATGAAGAGCGCGCCGAAGCCGGTGGTGATGAGGAACCAGCGCGAGAGCGGGATGCCGAGGGCGAGCCCGCCGATCATGGCGCGCATCAGGAAGCCCGTGGTGACGACGGCGAGATCGACGACGAGTACGTGCTTGAGGCTGACGCAGTAGGCGAGTTGCATCACTACGTAGGCGGTGAGCAGCGCCGCGGTCAGCGGTGTGCAGAGCACGGCGGCTGCCGTGGGGGCGAGGACGGCGAGCAGTCCCCCGACCGCGTACGCGACGGGCACCTGGACCTGCCCGGCCGCGACCGGTCTGCGGCACTTGGTGGGGTGGGCGCGGTCGGCGTCGGCGTCGCGCGCGTCGTTGATGAGGTAGACGGCGGACGCGGCGGCCGTGAACAGCACGAAGACGATGGCGAGTTGGCTGAGCGAGTGACGCGAGAAGAGCTCGCCCGCCGCGGCGGGGGCCGCGACGACCAGGAGGTTCTTGACCCACTGGCGGGGGCGCGCGGTCTTCAGGAGGCCCAGCGACAGGGCCAGCGGACGGGGGCCCGACGGCTGGGGCGGGCTGGGGCGTTCGATCAGGGCGGCGCGTTCAGGCATCGATGCGGCCCCCGTTCACCCAGGCGGCGCCCACGCGCGCGGTGAGGGCGCCCAGGGCCGCGCCTGCGGCCACGTCGCTCGGGTAGTGGACACCGACGACCATCCGGGAGACGCACATCGCGGCGGCGACCGGCGGCACGATGCGGGCGCCCGCGGGGCTCAGCGCGCCGTACGCGACGGTCGCTGCGGCGGCCGAAGTGGCGTGCGAGCTGGGGAAGGAGTGCCGTCCCGCGGTCCTGACGAGGGGCTCGGCTCCGGTGTCCGCGCCGGGCCGCGGGCGGCGTACGACCCGCTTGACGCCCATGCTGGCCAGGTGGGCCGCCGCGGTGAGGGCCGTGCCGCGCAGCCACGCGCCGCGCCGCTCGCGGTCGACCGCGGCGCCCGCCAGGCCCGCGACGAGCCAGAGCGCGCCGTGCTCGCCGGTCCAGGAGAGAGCGCGCGCGGCCGTGGCCACGCGCTTGTCGGAGCCGCAGTCGCGCAGGGCCGACAGCAGCCGGTGGTCCATGCCGTGCATGTGGCCTCCTTTTCCGGGGACTTCAGGGACTTCAGGGGGTCCATGGATTCCAAGGACTCCAGGAACCGCGGCTCCCGACTCTTCTAGGCGATCTCTCAATATTTACGTCAATATCGGACGACACTCCATCATTCACCCATTTCGGTGATAGCTCGGATGATTCAGGACAAACAACCCATGCATGGGCGATACGGTCGCTCCCATGCCTGCCGACTCCGCATCCGCTTCCGTGACGACGTCCGAGGCTGTGTCCGTGTCCGGCTGGGGGCGCACCGCCCCCACCACCGCCCGGCTGATCCGCCCCCGTTCGCCCGAGGAGGCCGCCGCGGCCCTGCGCGCGTGCGACGAGCGCGGCGGCATCGCCAGGGGCCTGGGACGGGCCTACGGGGACGCCGCGCAGAACGCGGGCGGCGCGGTCATCGACATGACCGGCATGGACCGTGTGCACGCCATCGACGCCGACGCGGGCACCGTCCTGTGCGACGCCGGCGTCTCGCTGCACCGCCTGATGGAAGTCCTGCTCCCGCTCGGCTGGTTCGTGCCGGTGACCCCGGGGACCCGGTACGTGACGGTCGGCGGCGCGATCGGCGCGGACATCCACGGCAAGAACCACCACGGCTCCGGTTCGTTCTCGCGCCATGTCAACGCCATCGAGCTGCTCACCGCCGACGGCACGGTGCGGTCCTTCGAGCGCGGCACCGCCCTGTTCGACGCGACGGCGGGCGGCATGGGCCTGACCGGCGTGATCCTCGCGGCCACCATTCAACTGCAGCCGGTCGAGACCTCCTTGATGACGGTGGACACGGAACGCGCCGCCGACCTGGACGACTTGATGGCCCGCCTCGACGCCACCGACCACCGCTACCGCTACTCGGTCGCCTGGATCGACCTCCTCGCGCGCGGGAAGGCGATGGGCCGCTCGGTGCTCACGCGCGGCGACCACGCTCCCCTGGACGCCCTTCCGGCACGCGCGCGTAGAGCCCCGCTGACGTTCCGCCCCGGCCAACTGCCGCCCGCCCCGCGCTTCCTGCCCGAAGGGCTCCTCGGCCGGAAGTCGGTGGGCCTCTTCAACGAGCTCTGGTACCGCAAGGCGCCCCGCTGCCGCGTGGGCGAGCTCCAGAAGATCTCCACGTTCTTCCACCCCCTGGACGGCGTCCCGCACTGGAACCGCGTCTACGGACGCAGCGGTTTCGTGCAGTACCAATTCGTCGTCGGACACGGCAAGGAAGAAGCCCTGCGACGCATCGTGCGGCGCATCTCGGAGCGCGGCTGCCCGTCCTTCCTGGCTGTACTGAAGCGCTTCGGAGAGGGCGATCCGGGCTGGCTCTCCTTCCCGATGCCCGGCTGGACGCTGGCCCTCGACATCCCGGCGAACCTGCCGGGCCTCGGCGCCTTCCTCGACGAACTGGACGAGGAAGTGGCCACGTCCGACGGCCGCGTCTACCTGGCCAAGGACTCCCGCCTGCGGCCCGAGATGCTCGCCGCGATGTATCCGCGGCTCGACGACTTCCGCGCGCTGCGGGCCGATCTCGACCCGCGCGGCCTGTTCCGCTCGGACCTCTCACGCCGCCTCGCCCTCTAGTACCTCCAGGAGTTGGTCCCATGAAGGACGCCTTCGGCACCCCCCAGTCGCTGCTCGTGCTCGGCGGCACCTCCGAGATCGGACTCGCCACCGCCCGCCGTCTGGTCGCGCGGCGCACCCGCACGGTGTGGCTGGCCGGGCGGCCGTCCCCGGGCCTGGAGAAGGCCGCGGCGGGCCTGCGCGACATGGGTGCGGACGTCCGCACCGTCGCCTTCGACGCGCTCGACTCCGAGTCCCACGAGAACACCCTCGGGAAGATCTTCACCGAGGGCGACATCGACATGGTCCTGCTCGCGTTCGGCATCCTCGGCGACCAGGCACGCGACGAGGACGAGCCGCTGTCGGCGGTGCGTGTCGCACAGACGAACTACACCGGGGCGGTCTCCGCGGGCCTGGTGTGCGCGCGGGCGCTGCAGTCCCAGGGGCACGGCTCCCTGGTGGTCCTCTCGTCCGTCGCGGGCGAGCGGGCGCGGCGCTCCAACTTCATCTACGGGTCGAGCAAGGCCGGCCTCGACGCCTTCGCCCAGGGCCTGGGAGACGCACTGCACGGGACGGGCGTGCACGTCATGGTCGTGCGCCCCGGCTTCGTACGTTCGAAGATGACGGCGGGCCTGGAGGAGGCCCCGATGGCGACCACTCCGGAGGCGGTCGCCGAGGCCATCGAGACGGGCCTGCGCCGGCGCTCGGAGACGGTGTGGGTGCCCGGGGCGCTGCGGGTGGTCATGTCGGCGCTGCGGCATGTGCCGCGGACGGTGTTCCGGCGGCTTCCGATGTGAGGTGCCGGTCCTGCTTCTGCGGTGAGATCCCCTCCTGGGGGGGGCTCAGCGGGCGGGCAGCGTGCCGTGCGCGGCCGGGGCCGCCGCCTGCGGAGGCACGAGGGGGCCGCCCCCTCCGAAGACGAACTCGCGCAGCTTGCGCCACACTCCGTCGGCGCCCTGTTCGTAGAGCGCGAATCCGGTGCAGGGCCACTCGGCCTCGTAGTCGGCGAGCTCTGTGTACGCCCGGTCCATGGCCTCTTCGGAGATGCCGTGCGCCACCGTGACGTGCGGGTGGTACGGGAACTGCAGCTCGCGCTCGATGGGCCCGGAGGCGTCCCTGACGCGCTCCTGGAGCCATCCGCAGGCCGAGCCGCCCGCCACCACCTGGATGAAGACGACGGGCGACAGCGGGCGGAACGTGCCCGTACCGGAGAGCCGCATCGGGAAGGGGCGCCCGGCGGCCGCGACGGTCACCAGGTGCGCCTCGACCGCGGGCAGCGCCGACGCGTCCACTTCGGTCGGCGGGAGCAGCGTGACGTGGGTGGGAATGCCGTGCGCCGCGGGGTCCCCGAAGCCCGCGCGCCGCTCCTGGAGCAGGCTGCCGTGTGGCTCCGGGACCGCGATCGAAACACCGATCGTTACGGTCCCCACGTCGTACTCCTGTCGGTCGGGTGGCGGGCAGAGGGCGCTGCTGTACGTGGCTCGGTACAGGGGGTGGTGTGGCTCAGTGCTTGGCGGGCAGGAAGCCCACCTTGTCGTACGCCTGGGCGAGAGTCTCCGCGGCCACGGCACGCGCCTTCTCCGCGCCCTTGGCCAGAATCGAGTCCAGCGTCTCCGGGTCATCCAGGTAGGCCTGGGTGCGGTCCCGGAAGGGGGTCACGAACTCGACCATGACCTCGGCGAGGTCGGTCTTCAGCGCACCGTAGCCCTTGCCGACGTACTTCTGCTCCAGTTCCGGAATACCGGTCCCCGTAAGCGTCGAGTAGATGGTCAGGAGGTTGCTCACACCGGGCTTGTTCTCGGTGTCGTAGCGCACGACCGTGTCCGTGTCCGTGACCGCGCTCTTGACCTTCTTGGCGGTGGCCTTGGGCTCGTCGAGGAGGTTGATCAGGCCCTTGGGAGCGGACGCCGACTTGCTCATCTTGATCGACGGGTCCTGAAGGTCGTAGATCTTCGCCGTCTCCTTGAGGATGTACGCCGCCGGAACGGTGAACGTCTCGCCGAACCGGCCGTTGAAGCGCTCGGCCAGGTCACGGGTGAGCTCGATGTGCTGGCGCTGGTCCTCGCCGACCGGGACCTGGTTGGCCTGGTAGAGCAGGATGTCCGCGACCTGGAGGACCGGGTACGTGAAGAGGCCCACGGAGGCGCGGTCCGCACCCTGCTTGGCGGACTTGTCCTTGAACTGCGTCATGCGCGAGGCCTCGCCGAAGCCGGTGAGGCAGTTCATGATCCAGGCGAGCTGGGCGTGCTCGGGGACATGGCTCTGGACGAAGAGCGTGCAGCGCTCCGGGTCGAGTCCCGCGGCAAGCAGCTGAGCGGCGGCGAGGCGGGTGTTGGCACGCAGCTCGGCCGGGTCCTGCGGCATCGTGATCGCGTGCAGGTCCACCACCATGTAGAAGGCGTCGTGGGACTCCTGCAGCGCCACCCACTGGCGGACGGCGCCGAGGTAGTTGCCGAGGTGGAACGAGCCCGCGGTGGGCTGGATTCCGGAGAGCACACGAGGCAGATGCTGCATGGCGAAGCCATTCCCCTGAGGGTGGTGGTGGGTGACGGGCGGGCGATCAGAGGCCATGAGGCTCATTCTCTCAGGTGTCTCTCATTGCTCGGAAACAGACGTGTGACGGGTGTGCCGCGATCTCGTGATCCGCCGCTTCGAGCCTTCGCCCGATCCGGTCGTCCCGGGCGTCCCGGTCGTCCCGGTCCCGGTCGTCGTGAATGCGGAACCGATCTCGTCCGGCCGGTGTATCAAGAGTGTGAGGGCACAGGGGGAGGTCCTGGAGGGGGGCCGCGTCGTCGACGAGGGTGCGGTGATCGCGCGTGTGCGCGCCGGGGAGGCGGAGGCGTACGCGGAGTTGGTGCGCGCCTTCACCGGGCTCGCGCTCCGGGCGGCCGCGGCGCTCGGGGCAGGATCGGACGCGGAAGACGTGGTGCAGCAGGCCTTCTTCAAGGCGTACTGCTCCTTGGGGCGGTTCAGGGAGGGCTCGGCGTTCAAGCCGTGGCTGCTGTCGATCGTCGCCAATGAGACGAGGAACACAGTGCGTTCGGCCGTCCGGCAGCGCTCGCTCGTCGGGCGGGAGGCCGCGCTGGCGGAGGCGGAGCCGCTGATACCGGAATCGGCGGACCCCGCGGTCGCGGCGCTGGAGGTGGAGCGCCGGGCGGCGCTGCTCGCCGCGCTCGAGCGGCTGAGCGAGGAGCACCGCCTGGTCGTCACCTACCGCTATCTCCTGGAGATGGACGAGGCGGAGACGGCCGAGGCCCTGGGCTGGCCGCGGGGCACGGTCAAATCCCGGCTGAACCGCGCGCTGCGGAAGCTGGAGCGGCTGTTGCCGCGGGTGCCGGATGGACCGGATGGGTCGGATGGGTCGGGAGGAGGTGACGGGCATGGATGAGCGGCGTGAGGGGGGCGGGCCGGATGAGCGGGAGCGGGCCGGGCGGCGGGCCCGTCGGCTTCCTGAGGAGCTGCGGGAGCTCGGCCGGTCCCTCGACAGGCCGGGGGCCGACGGCTCGACGATGGCCGAGCGGGTCATCGCGCAGATCATCGCGGAGTCGGTGCCGGTCCCGGTGGCCGAGCCGCCGGGGCGTCTGGACCGGCTGCGGCGGTGGCTGAGGGCGCGGTGGCGGATCGTGACGGCGGCGCTGTGCGGGCTCCTGACGGCGGCGGTCCTGACACCGCCGGTGCGGGCGGCGGTCTTCGATTGGTTCGACTTCGGCGGGGTCGAGGTGCGGTACGACCCGTCGGGGGCACCGCCGACCAGGGCGGGCGTGCCGGGGTGCGGCGGTGCGCTGACCTTGACCGAGGCCGAGCGCCGGGCCGGGTTCGTGCCCGCGGTCCCGGCCGCGCTCGGCGCACCGGACGCGGTGGCGGTGACGCGCGAGCCGGGGGCACGCGTCCTGGTCAGCCTCTGCTGGCGCGACGACGGCCGGACGATACGCCTTGACGAGTTCGGCGCGCGCCTCGACCCCGGCTTCGGCAAGACGGTGCGGGTGCGGCCGGAGTGGGTCGAGGTGGACGGTGCGACGGGGCTGTGGTTCCCGGCGTCCCATCGGCTCACGTTCTGGCTGGTGGAGGGCGACGGCGAGCGGTGGGAGCGGTCCGAGCGGACGGCGGGGCCGACGCTGCTGTGGACGCACGGGGCGGATCTGACGCTGCGGCTCGAAGGCGTGGCGTCGAAGGAGCGGGCGCTGGAGATCGGGAAGTCGGTTCGGATCGGGCCGGGCGGATCGGGAACCTGAACGGCTCGGGCGGTGTACCAGAAGTGACGCGGCACGGACGGGTCGTGCCGGCGAGCGGCTGGGGGATCGGACATGCGGACGGTAAGGGGAGTGTGCGGGTCGGCGATGGGGCTGGCGGCGGCGCTGGCTCTGGTGGTCCTTGGGGCACCGCAGGCGGTGGCGGGCGGGCCGACGAGCGTCCTGGTGGTCTCGCCCATCAGCGGGGAGAGCGCGGCGCTGACCATAGACGACAAGGACTATCGCCGCCTTGAGCAGGGTCTCGGGGAGATCCGCGCGGACAGGGGGAGCCGGGAGCGGCCGCCGGGGCTCGGCATCGGGCAGGAGAGCCGTCAACTCAATGTGACGTGGATGGCCCATGACGTGCGGCCGTGGCGAGTGGACCGGGTCTATCCGGTGGCGCCCGACGCGGGCAAGGCCACGGCGGACGTGTGGGTGCACACGTCGACCGACCTGGAGTCCATGAAGGGCTACTGGCACAAGGCGCAGGACCCGGCCGGCCTGACGAAGCTGTTCGAGAAGCTCGGGGTCATGGGCCCAGAGGCGGAAGACGGCCGCCAGGCCATACCCCCCACACCGGCGTCACCGCCGTCGGCGGCCGGCTCGGAGGCCAGGGCAGGGGCCGGGCAGGCCTCCGAGCCGACCGGGGGTACGCCGGGCGATCGCGGGACGGGCTGGTGGTGGGCGATACCGGGCGTCGCGGTGGGGGCGGCGGGTGCGCTGCTGCTGCGGGGGCCGCTCGCCGAGCTGCGAACACCGCTCGCGTCGCTGCGGGCGCGGCGCCCCCAGGAGGAGGGGCCTCGCCAGGAGCTGCGGGATGTGTGAGGGGTGCGGCCTCCCCCGGCCGGTGAGGTGACCGGCGGAGGGAAGCGGGACGTGATGTGCCGGAGATCAGTGGGTCGGCAGGCCCGGGGCCGGATGGGCGGCCATCAGGTCGGCGACCTCGGAGCGGATCTTCGTCAGGGCGTCCTCGTCGCCGGTGCGGGCGGCGGCGACACCGCGGTCGATCCAGTCGGCGACGGTCGGCATGTGCTGCGTGCCGAGACCACGGGAGGTGAGTGAGGGGGTGCCGATGCGGACGCCGGACGGGTCGAACGGCTTCCTCGGGTCGTACGGCACGGTGTTGTAGTTGACGACGATCCCGGCTCGGTCGAGGGCCTTGGCGGCGACCTTGCCGGGGACGTCCTTGGGGGTGAGGTCCATCAGGATCAGGTGGTTGTCGGTGCCGCCGGAGACCAGGTCGAAGCCGCGGGCGAGCAGCGCTTCGGCGAGGGCCCTGGCGTTGGCGACAACGGCGTGGGCGTAGTCGCGGAAGGAGGGCTGGGACGCCTCGTGGAGGGCGACGGCGATGGCCGCGGTGGTCTGGTTGTGCGGGCCGCCCTGCAGTCCGGGGAAGACCGCCTTGTCGATGGCCTTGGCGTGCTCCTCGCGGGACATCAGCATCGCGCCGCGCGGGCCGCGCAGGGTCTTGTGGGTGGTCGTGGAGATCACGTCGGCGTGCGGCACCGGTGAGGGGTGGGCGCCGCCGGCGATCAGACCGGCGATGTGCGCGATGTCGGCGACCAGGACGGAGCCGGCCTCGCGGGCGATCTCGGCGAACGCGGCGAAGTCGATGGTGCGAGGAAGGGCGGTGCCGCCGCAGAAGATCAGCTTGGGGCGTTCCTTGAGGGCGAGGTCGCGTACTTCGTCGAAGTCGATGAGGCCGGTGTCGTGGCGGACGCCGTACTGGACACCGCGGAACCACTTGCCGGTGGCCGAGACGCCCCAGCCGTGGGTGAGGTGGCCGCCCATGGGCAGGGCCATGCCCATCACGGTGTCGCCGGGCTCGGCGAAGGCCAGATAGACGGCGAGGTTGGCCGGGGAGCCGGAGTAGGGCTGGACGTTGGCGTGCTCGACGCCGAAGACGGACTTGGCGCGGGCGACGGCGAGGCGCTCGACGGGGTCGATGTTCTGCTGGCCCTCGTAGTAGCGGCGGCCCGGGTAGCCCTCGCTGTACTTGTTCTGCAGGACGGTGCCGGAGGCTTCGAGGACTGCGGTGGAGACGTAGTTCTCGCTGGGGATCAGGCGCAGGGTGTCGGCCTGCAGCTGTTCCTCGGCGCCGACGAGGGCGGCAAGTTCGGGGTCCTGCGCGGCGAGCGCGGGGTGGCTGAGGGTGTTCGGCAAAGGCGAAGCAGCCGACGAAGAAGGAGAGGGGTGGGTCATGGCGTCCTCCGGGGCGAGCGGTGAGTGTCCGGTCGTGGTCCCGGGGTGCCCAGGCGGGCGGCACCTCGAAGGTTCTGCCTCGCACGGCTTCCTCGGGGTCCGTTCCCCGCGCGCCAGTCGCCGTGCTGTCAGAGCCAGCCTAGCTGGCGCGCCGGGACGGCAGGTTTCTTCGTCCACGATCCGAGCGACGATAGAACTTGGGCGCCACACCCGCCCCATGCCGCAGGACGATCGGAGACCCCGTGTCGACTACCGAAGAGTTCATCACCTCGGCCGAAGCGCACAGCGCGCACAACTACCATCCGCTGCCCGTCGTGGTCGCGTCGGCGGAGGGTGCGTGGATGACGGACATCGAGGGGCGCCGCTACCTCGACATGCTGGCCGGTTACTCGGCGCTCAACTTCGGGCACGGCAACCGCCGCCTGATCGATGCCGCCAAGGCACAGCTGGAGCGGGTGACGCTCACCTCGCGGGCCTTCCACCACGACCGGTTCGCCGAGTTCTGTACGCGGCTCGCGGAGCTGTGCGGCAAGGAGATGGTGCTGCCGATGAACACGGGGGCGGAGGCGGTGGAGACCGCCGTGAAGACCGCCAGAAAGTGGGGGTACCAGGTCAAGGGGGTGCCCGACGGTCGGGCGAAGATCGTCGTGGCGCGCGACAACTTCCATGGGCGCACGACGACCATCGTCAGCTTCTCCACGGACCAGGAGGCGCGGGCGGACTTCGGCCCGTACACGCCGGGGTTCGAGATCGTTCAGTACGGCGATCTGACGGCGATGCGGGCCGCGGTCACGGAGAACACGGTGGCGGTGCTGCTGGAGCCGATCCAGGGCGAGGCCGGGGTTCTGGTGCCACCGGCCGGATATCTCGCGGGTGTGCGGGAGCTGACGCGCGAGCGGAACGTGCTCTTCATGGCGGACGAGATCCAGTCGGGGCTCGGCAGGACGGGCAGGACGTTCGCGTGCGAGCACGAGGGCGTGGTGCCGGACGTGTACATCCTGGGCAAGGCGCTCGGCGGGGGTGTCGTGCCGGTGTCCGCGGTGGTGGCGGACGCGGATGTGCTCGGGGTGTTCAAGCCGGGTGAGCACGGTTCGACGTTCGGCGGCAATCCGCTGGCGTGCGCGGTGGCGCTGGAGGTCGTCGCCATGCTGGCCACGGGCGAGTTCCAGCAGCGGGCCACCGAGCTGGGCGAGCATCTGCACTCCGAGCTGGGGCTGCTCGCCGGCACGGGCGCGGTGACGCAGGTGCGGGGCCGTGGGCTGTGGGCGGGCGTCGACATCGACCCGTCGCACGGCACGGGCCGGGAGATCTCCCAGAAGTTGATGGACCGGGGGGTGCTGGTCAAGGACACCCATGGGTCGACGATCAGGATCGCCCCGCCGCTGGTGATCAGTAAGGAGGACCTGGACTGGGGGCTTGATCAACTCCGGGCGGTGCTGAGCTAGTTCGGCGTGCCGCACCCTGGCGGGGCCGCTCCCCCGCCAGGGAAGGGACCGGATCCCGCTCCCGTGGTCACCGGCCCTCCGGTGGGGATGTGTGGCCGTGGGTGAAGGCGGCGGCGTAGTCGTCCTCTCCCAGGGCCGTGCGGGAGCGGTGGGCGGCGCGGTCCACGTCGGCGCGTTCGGCGGGTGGCAGTGGGCTGCCGGCCGCCTCGCGCAGGGCGGCTGCGGCGCCGAGGAGTTCGGCGGTGCGGGTGTGGTCGCCCGCGAGGGAGTGGGCGCCGGCGAGTCCCTCCAGTGCTAGGGCGACTGCCCGGTCGTCGCCGGTGGCGCGGGCCGTGGTGAGGCCTTCGCGGTGGAGTTCCTCCGCGCGTTGGGCTTCGCCGCGCTGTTCGGCGACGTAGCCGAGCTGGACCAGGATCAGGGCGGAGCCTGAGTCGACGCCCAGGCGGCGGTTCCAGGCGAGCCACGGCAGGAGGTGCTGCTCGGCGGTGTCGAGGTCGCCACGGCGGCGGGCGCCGATGGCCAGGCCCGTCTCCGCGAACTGCTGCGCGGGGCGGTGCGAGTGCTGCTCGGCGAGTCGTGCGGCGCGTGCGTGGAAGTCTGTGGCGGCGGCGTCGTCGCCGGTGAGCAGGGCGATGCGGCCGAGGCGTGAGAGACGGAAGGAGACATCGGTCCACAGGCGCAGTTCCTGCGCGTCGCGCATGCCGTCGCGGTGGAGCCGGGTGGCGGCTTCGTAGTCGGCGGCGATCTCGGCGAGGACGCCGAGTTGCTCGGAGGCCTGCAACTGGCCCCAGCGGTCGCCGAGTTCGGCGAACCGGGCGGCGCTGTCCTCGGCGTCGCGGCGCAGGGCCGGGAGGTCGCCGCGGTAGAGGGCCAGCGTGGCACGGACACTGAGGGCGGCGGCCACACCCCAGCGGTCGTCCGCCGCGCGGAACTCCTCCAGGATCCCGTCGAGCGTGGCGTCCTCGTGCGGCGTACGGAATCCACAGCGGGCGTAGGCGAGCAGCCAGCGGGAACGGGGGTCGGCGGCGTCGTCGGCGGCGATGTCGCGGGGCGCGTCGCCGGTCAGCAGGGCGAAGGCGGCGCGGGCGGTACGGGCGGAGGCGGCGGCGCTCCCGTTCGGATACGGGTCCAGGGCACTCCCGAGCGACCGCTCGGCTTCACCGAGACGACCGCGGAGAAACCAGTACCAGGTCAGGGAGTTGGCGAGGCGCAGGGAGAGGGGGATTGCGGCGGCACCGGGGGCGGGGCGGTCCTGGGCGGCAGGGCGAGTCGAGGGCTCGGAGAGCGTGCTGCCGCCGAGCCCACTGCCGGTGGTGGCACTGCCGGTGGTGGCCCCGCCGGAGGCCGCCCCGCCGGTGAGCGCACCGCCGGTGACAGCAGTACCGGTGACAGCAGTGCCGGTGACAGCAGTGCCGGTGACAGCACCGCCTGTGAGCGCACCACCGCCGGTCACACCGGATGCGCTCGGATCGCCGATGGGTGCGGTGCCGCTGAGGGCGTCATCGCGTGGCGTGGTGGTGGCGCTGCGGGCGGTATCGGTCCGGGCTGAATGGCTCGGGGGCGCATCGCCCGGAGCGGTGAGGGCCGAGGATGGCGCCGCCCCGCGCGAGGGGGACACGCCAAGGGCCGGCCCGTCCTCGGCCGTGTCGTCGTCCATCGCGGCCCACTCCAGTGCGGCGCGCAGGTTGACCGTTTCGGTGTCCAGGCGGTGCAGCCAGTGGTGTTGGGCGGGGCCGCGGAGTTGGCGGGCGGCTTGTTCGGCCAGGTGGGTGTAGTGGTGGGCGTGGCGGCGGCGGGTGTCCTTCGTCTCGCCCGCCTCGTCGAGGCGTTCGAGGCTGTAGGCGGTGACGGATTCGAGCATGCGGTAGCGGATGCCGTGCGTGTCGTCGGTGCCGGGTGCCGCCGTGAGGAGGGAGCGGTCGACCAGGCGTGTGATGAGGTCGAGTACGTCCAGGGCGGGGCCGGGTGTCTCCGCCGTGCCGCCGCCGGGGCTGGGGCCGGGGCCGGGGCCAAACGTCGCGACCGCGTCCGCGCCCGGGCCAGATATCGCACCCGCACCCCCGCCCGGGCCAAACGTCGAGCCCGCGCCCCCGCCGGGGCCAAACGTACG